>NZ_BEWW01000054.1 GCF_002933955.1 Prevotella sp. MGM2 | reverse complement strand
GCATAGTCTGTTACGGTACGCACGGTTTTGTTCCACTGTTCCCATGAGCGGTTCTCGTCGGGGTAGACGCTTCGCATCTCACAGGCAAGAACGTTGGCGCGGGTGGCTGTCATGGCTGTCTTGAGGTTTCCTGTCGGATTGTACCAGAACTCATCGGCGTCCGCGTTGATGACCCAGTCGGCCTTATGGCGCGTCTTGGCCAGCCATATCATGCGGTCCACCCATTGCTTCTGTTCGTAGTCGGTGGCTGTTTCCGTTATGGCTTCTACAATCCAGCCTTTTTCCACGTATTTGCGGATGATTTCCGGTGTCTTGTCTGTGGAATTGTTGTCGGTCACAATAAAGGCGTCTACGCCCATGTTTTTGTGAAACTGAAGATTTTTCTCCAGCAGCTGCTCTTCGTTCTTTACGAGCAGTGTCATGACCAAGTACGGGCTTTTCGCCCGTATTAATGATTTGTACAAATCAGCCAATGCCCAAAGGCATTTTACGGGTAGACAGGTCTTCATGGTTGCAGGATAGGGGTGACAGGTATTTGTATCCACGACGGTGGGCATCTGTGAGGTGTGTCGGCTAGCGCCGACCATCGCTCCGGAGCGATGACTATTTTCTCCTCATAAGGATTGAGCCATGCTCCCCACCATGAGAAGGTGCTGTTGCAGATAATGTTGTGGCGGCAGGCGGCCATCAGCATCATGTCTTGCCAGCTGTCTTGTCCGTGGTTCCATGTTACGAATGTGGCGTTGCGCAACTTCAGGTTGGCTGTTGCCCACGGAATGTCATCGGAGAAGACATAATAGTGGGGCGAGGTGACGTATTGTTCTATGTACCTTACGGCATCGTGATAATATTGCAGTCCGCATACGCAGCCGGTGTTGCGCCATACTTTCGGTTCCAGATAGTCGCCGCGGCGCACGTGAAGGCTCACGGCCGTGGGACTGGCTTTGATTTGTGACAGCAGTTCCCGTGTACGGGCGCCGGCTAGACTTTCGCTGAAGGTAAATGCCTCCCGTACTTCATCGGCTATCGGCTCGAAGTAGCGTTCACTCTGATAGAACCCTTTGAAATAAATGAACGGCCACAACCGCCGGCGCTCGAAGGCGCGGAGGGTCGCGAGGTTTTGTTTGCGTTCTATGATGGTATTGAAGAAAAGGAATTCCACTATTTTCTTTGCCTTCTGGCCGATGCGGAATTCATCTTTGGGCAAATGCGGAAAGAGGCGGTGAAGTTCATAGCCGTTGTGTACATGGTAATGTGCCATGTCGGAAAGGTCGATGCGTGTGTTGGGAAAACGCCGTTTCATCTGCATATAGAAGGCGTAGATGAACATTTGGTTACCCAGTCCGCCTGTCATTTTTATGAGTCGCATGTTTTTCGTGGGAACTTATTGGATTTTCGGGAGTCCTTACTGTATTCGTTTGAGCACTTATTGTCAGACAGGCATTGATGTCACAACGGGAGAATGTCTGTCCGTTTTATGGATTTTCTGTACTGTGTACCGTGTTTGTCATAGTTGTCCGAGCCGTTCGGCCAGTCCGTCGCGATAGGCGCGCCATAGTCGTGGAATATCGGCGTAGCTCCAGGCTTGCGAGAAGGGGGCTGTGGCGGCGGCTGTCATGACATAGCCGGTTAAGCCTATGAAACCGCGCAAATAGCGTACACCCCATGTGCGGCCGTAGTGGTGGTTGAGGTAGGTGGCGTTGCGTAATTGGTAATAGCGCTTCCATTTTTTCTTTTTTTCTCTTTCAGCCCAGGAATCATCGGCGAAGAATAGCGCTTTGTCCATGAGAGCGGCCGGTACATATACGATGGCCAGTCCTGACAGGCAGGTGCGTAAACAATAATCGGTATCGTCACAAAAGATGAAAAGGTCGCGGTTAGGCAGTCCTACTTTCTCTATGACTTCTCTGCTGATGAGCGGTCCTTCAAAGGCTGTTCCGGCAACGCGGGTCGGATGTTCTGTTTTTTTTCCTTTCAACCGGCCGCGATACATGGAGGCAAAAGGGTTTTTCAAGTTGTAGCCGGTGAAATCGTGGCAGAATACTCGTCCTTCCTGCAAGCGGCGCGGGGCTAAGATGCCGGTGTTTGGGAAGCGGTCCTTCTCCTGTAATAGCTGTTTCAGGCATTCGGGACGTGGGAATACGTCATCGTCCATACACCATATACGGTCGGCGCCGTTTTCGTAGGCCGCCTTCATGCCGGAATAAAAACCGCCGGAACCGCCGGTGTTGCCCTGAGTAATGACGTGAAGGCCGCTTTCTTCGGCCAGCCACTCGGCAGTTCCGTCGGTAGAGCCGTTGTTTACAACGATAATTTCGTCAAGCTGGCGACTTTGTCCGCGCAGTGCGGCAATGGTCCGCTGTAGGAGTTGCAGACGGTTGAAAGTGACGACAACAGCAGTGATTCTCATGCCTCGTAAGGTTGTGGTGTTGAATGGTATAGCTGTGGAAACAAGGGTGGTTTCCTTTATTTTTCTGTTTAATATTTTCCGTCAATCTTGCCGGGTTGTGTGCTCCGGAAGGTTTCTATAAGGCGGAGACACTCTTGGGCGTCGAATCCTCGTTCTTTGGCATAGGCTTCGGCTAATATGCGGTGCATTTTTGGTGTGGCTGGTAGTCTCTCGAAATTTTTGCATCCTGCTTTCATGTCAAGTGGCCCTGTCGCCATGCGGTTCAGGTCCACCAGTTCCAGTTTTATATTTCCTTCTGCCGTTTGTCCGAAGAGGATATTGGCCCGTCCGTAGTCTTTGTGGGCCAGTCCGTTCTTGTGGAGGCGGGCGGTCAGTTGGCCGATGGCTTTGAGTACGTTGTCTTCGTAGTCAAAGTGTTGCTGGAATAATTCTTCGTAGCGGTGAGGGCAGGAAGAACATAGCGACACGTAGTAGCTGCGGTTGAAGAGTAGTCCGCCGGCTGATCTTACGTTGTAGTAGCCGACAGGTTGCGGTGTGCCTATTCCCAACTTCTGGAGTCGCAGGGCATTGTCGTAGGAGCGTTTGGCTTTTGACGGGCGTAGGAAACCGTATACAAGACGGTTGATGATATGCGGTTGTCGGAAAGACTTCACGACCAGACGTAGTCCTTGGTAGTGCATGATACGCAATTCGTTGCGTCCTTTGTGTATGGTTTCTCCCTCTCCACTGTTCATTCGTTGCGGCAGTGAGCGCATAAATTCTGCCAGCTCTTTGAACTCAGGATGAAGTACGAGGGTGGTAGGGTGATACATTGTCGTGTCGGTGTTTGATGAAGTTGGGTGGTCCGTGATAGGCACAGATACGCTCATGCCAGCATTTTCCGCGCCAAAGTCAGTGCGGCTCCGACGGTATCGTCCATGTCGGCGTAAGCGTAGGCTCCCAGCCGTCCGCCAAAGGTTACATGCGGTACGTTGCGGGCCATTTCTTGGTATTGGGCGTAAAGCGCCGAATTACGTTGGTCGTTGACCGGATAATAGGGTTCGCGGCCTGAAGTAAAGTCAGCTGGATGCTCATAAGTTACGACTGTGAACGGCAGTTCATGGTGACGCCCCGGCTCAAAGTGTTTGTGTTCGATGGTTCGTGTATAGGGCACTTCGGCGGCTGTGTGGTTGACAACGGCATTGCCTTGAAAGTCTGTGGTTCCTTCAATTTCCCGATGTACAAAGCGCAGGCTCCGGTAGTCGAGCCGTCCGATGCTGAAGTCGAAATATTCGTCGATACATCCGGTGAAGAGTATGTGTCCGGCTTTGTTTTCCAGTTCAGTGCGGCAGGCGGCGAAGTCGGTGCCGGTGCGCACTTCTGTACCTTTGAGCAATGCCTCGATGAGCGTGTTGTATCCGCCGTCGGGTATCCCCTGATACCG
>NZ_BEWW01000053.1 GCF_002933955.1 Prevotella sp. MGM2 | reverse complement strand
CCGATTCATCTGACGAAAAAACTTCCCGCACATCCTGAGGCGGAATTTATGGCCTGCGTTGATGTGGAAGCACGCCGCGGGAGCGAGGCCAACCATACGGCTACACACCTTCTGGACCAGGCCTTGCGCGAAGTGCTCGGCACCCATGTGGAGCAGAAAGGTTCGCTCGTAACGCCGGAATACCTCCGTTTTGACTTCTCACACTTCCAGAAAGTAACTCCTGAGGAACTGCGTCAGGTGGAGCGCCTTGTCAATGCCCGGATCCGTGAGGATATCGTCTTGCAAGACCATCGCGACCTTCCCATGGAGGAAGCCAAAAAACTCGGTGCTATCGCCCTCTTCGGCGAGAAGTACGGCGACAAGGTGCGCGTAGTGCAGTTTGGCGCGAGTGTAGAGTTCTGTGGCGGTTGTCATGCCAAAAGTACCGGCCGCATAGGACTTATCCGAATTGTCAGTGAGAGCAGTGTGGCCGCCGGTGTGCGCCGCATCGAGGCTGTAACCGGAAAAGTCGCCGAAGAAAGCATTTATGCGCAGGATGAT
>NZ_BEWW01000052.1 GCF_002933955.1 Prevotella sp. MGM2 | reverse complement strand
CTACATCGGTGCCGACCGTTTCCTTGGCAAGGTTTCGAAGGAATTCATTCCGCTCAACAGCACCAATGCCAACGTAACGTTAGGAATGACCTTCCCGCTCTGATTTCTTCAGAGAAACACATTCATCATCCTCTCCCCGCAAATGGGCGGAACACGCGTGTTCCGCCCATTTGCGGGGAGTTTTCTATTGCTTTGCCGGAACTGTTGTCCCCCACCATTCTGAATCATTTCTCCCGAATCCTGAATAATCATATAATTATATACGAACGGCTTTTTGGGGCAGGCCCCCCCAATAATATTTTAATAGACAAACCGGCTTTATAGCGTCTCCTGCAATGCCTTCCGCCATCACCGGAAAACTTCCCGTCCATTGTCACAATTTGCCCGACTTGATAAAAAGAATTATCTTTGCGCCGCTAATCCTTAATTTTAATTTATTTAAATCAATCATGTATTTAAAGACCTTTTTACTCAGTCTCGTACTCTTCATAAATTTAGGTGTACAGGCTCAGGTCAAACCCATTGTCATCGCAACGGACCAGACAAGCATGGTGCTCGTGGTAGATGGCAACGGTCGTCTCCATCAGAAATATCTGGGACGGAAGTTGTTGGATGAAGCAGATTATGCCGCTTTGCCACAGGGGCCGGAGGCTTATCTGACACATGGCATGGAAGACTATTATGAACCGGCACTCCACGTAAACCATGCCGACGGAAACCAATCGACGCTGCTTACCTACGTGAGCCACACCACCGGCACTCCCGCGCAAGGCGTGGAGGAAACAGTCATTACAATGTCCGATCCGGTATACAAGACCGAAGTGAAACTCCATTACGTGGCTTATGT
>NZ_BEWW01000051.1 GCF_002933955.1 Prevotella sp. MGM2 | reverse complement strand
CTTTGGCCTTCTCCTCATCGGAGCGGGAGTCGAGATGGATTTCAGAGCAAGGACCGCATGGGCCGGTCTCTCCCATTTCCCAGAAATTATCGTGCTTGTTGCCGTTGATAATATGATCGGCCGGCAGGTGCTTTGCCCAAATGGCGGCAGCCTCGTTGTCGCGGCCGAGATTCTCTTCGTCAGAGCCTTCAAACACGGTGGCGTAGAGATTGGCCGGATCGAGTTTCAACACGTTCACGAGATATTCCCACGCATAGTCAATGGCTTCTTCCTTGAAATAGTCGCCGAAACTCCAGTTACCCAACATTTCAAACATGGTGTGATGGTAGGTGTCGTGTCCGACTTCTTCCAGATCGTTATGCTTGCCGCTCACCCGCAAGCACTTCTGCGAATCGGCACGCCGGCGCGGTTCCGGCTCACGCGTGCCGAGAATTATGTCCTTCCACTGATTCATGCCGGCATTGGTAAACATCAGCGTGGGATCGTCCTTAATCACCATGGGCGCTGAAGGCACGATGGTATGTCCTTTTGACTCGAAAAAC
>NZ_BEWW01000050.1 GCF_002933955.1 Prevotella sp. MGM2 | reverse complement strand
CGATGGTATGTTTCTCCAACTTGTAGAGCAACGCCATCGCCTTCTTCTCCGAAAAATGGATGCGCAATTCCTTCACGACTTGGTTGTAATTGGTTCCAATGCCGCGGAACTGGGCATGGAAATCTGACAACTTGGTGTAGTAGTCCACCAGCGTCTTGTCCACTTTCAGTACCTTGAACTTCTGTCCGAAAAAGTGCGCCTTGAGAAAGACGGCTTTCGCGTACACATTCGATTCCTCGTACATCGTCAGGAACCTGTTCCATTCCTCATCATCGAAGCGTACCATCACGCAGTGCGTCTTCGGGTCCAACTTGGGATTTCTCCCGTACTTGCTCTTCTTTTTCATTCTTCTTATTCTTTTAGTTTAATGGTTCATCCATAGCCTAATCTTCGATTAAAGAACCCCGAAATTATCCGACTGTGGAGGATAATTCTGCCCACGGCGGTGCAAGGATTTTCAGTTACTTAGAATTATTCGGGTAACTGAAAATATATCTTGCTGTGTCTTTGAGGACACCAAAAATCCTCCGCTTGTCGGATTGATTTCCGAGTGTAATAACTCACCTTGTGTATCGGTCGAACCGATGGAGTGCATCCAGCGGCTCAACCGGTTCCACCGTAATCCCGTCAGAGTTTGCGCCACTGCTCGATGTCATTCCGGTAGGCATAGAGGTGCAGGCGGACAAGGTTCTCGATAAGTCCGGATGCGCTCATGCCTTTTCCTCCGAGGTAGCGGACAACCTTGTCCAGTTCGTCACGTACCGTCTCACTGACGAACACAGGCTTGCGGTTGATAATCTTGGGGACTTGGAGATAGGTGGTGCGGTACTCCTCCAAAGACAGCCTGCGCTGCTTGCTGCTGATGCGCTTCTGCGGCATTGCCGCTTCTTCTGTCGTTTCATCAGCCATAACCATCTCCGCTTCTTTCGTGATGGTCTTGCCGGGCTGTTCCAGTTCCTCCGGCTCCAGACCGATTCTCCTGTAAAAGTCATCCACAGACTTGGGAGTGTAGGATTCCCTGCGTCCCATTTTTTCCACGATTTCACGAGCCTGCTGCTCTGTAATGTTTGGTTCTCTCTTCATTGTAAAAAATAAATAGATTAAGTTATTGAATGTGGTCTTGGTCAG
>NZ_BEWW01000049.1 GCF_002933955.1 Prevotella sp. MGM2 | reverse complement strand
TATTGCCGCTATTTTATTACATTTGCAAATAACGTCCAATCTTTTCTCCTATGAGGAAAAGACGATAAAAAAATAACCTTATAATTCTTTCACATGAAAAAGTATTTTAAACACACGTGGCGGGCAATTGTCTTTCTCATACCCGCATTCCTGGCAGCATGCTCGGACATCGCCGAAATGGAAGGAGACACTACCGGCGGTAATCTGCCAGAACTCATCAGGGAGGCAAAAAGGCTCACCGGGCAGGTGAAACTGCTCGACATCCGCCAAAACGGCAGTCCCCGAAAGACAAGGAGCGGGAAAGGAAACGATGACGCTCCGGAAATATGCTGGGACAAATACGAGATGGCGGACCAGGGAGGACAGGAAATCGCCCTCATACCGCTCAGGCACAAAGGGAGGACGGCCTACACACAACTCACCAGGGAAGGAAGGACCAGAAAGAACATCAGCAGGGTATCCTCCAGGCTCATTGTCAGGAGGGACACCCTCACGGGACGACCGATTGCCGTCATCGGAACCTATCTGCACCCGAGGGACTTCGACATGCAGCGCCTCAACGGCGTCACGACGGATTTCAGCGGAACAGGATTCACGGGATATTTCATCACATCGGCAACGGACGGAAGAATGCTCGCCGGAAGGCACATCGTCAACGGGGAGGAGCAGTTCCATTTCCACAGAAACCCTATTCCGCCCCACGAACGCGGGGAGCGGAATGAGGAGGAGGAAGCGGAAGAGGAGTTGCATCTGTTCCTCGACATCAAAAACACGCCGTTGGACGCAAGGACGGTATCGCCCGATGTTTCGGGAAAGGAAGAGGAGGAAAACATGAAATGTACCTTCTGCAAAAAACCGTGGGACGATTGCGACTGCATCACCATCACCCCCGCATGCAGGATATGCGGGCTGAAGCCGCCCGCCTGCAAGTGCGACAAATGCGCCGTGTGCGGGGAAATAAAAGTGGCGGGCAACTGCCTGTGCTGCAGTTTCTGCAAGAAACACCCCTGTGAGTGCGGCGGCGCAGGCGGGGACAACGGAAATGACGGGAATACGGACAGCGGAAACAACGGAGGGGACAGCTCCGGAGGTGGAAGCGGGGGAGGATATGGCACTGGAGGAGGCACAGGAACGGGAACCGGCAACGGGTCTGCTGCGGGGAATCCGGCCAAGTCATCCCCGACAGCCATCACCTCAGCCGCCTCAAAAACGGTGGACAGCATGAAGAAACTCTACGGCACGCAAATGGCGGTGTGCAACTTCGGGGTGCAGACGGCATTCAAGGCCGTATTCGGAAATACCAACCTGCCGCCCGGCATGACCGGAAGGGCCAACGACATGGTGAAGGCATGGGAGAACAATCCCAAATACTGGCAGGCCATAACGATGGCGGAAGCCCAAGACTACGCCAACCA
>NZ_BEWW01000048.1 GCF_002933955.1 Prevotella sp. MGM2 | reverse complement strand
CGTAAAAACCCACCGGAACACACCTCAAAAACACCGAAAAAGCGGGACTTTCCATAAGAAAGTCCCGCTCTGCTGTTACAAAGATACAACATTTTCGAGCCAAAAGCAAATTATGTTAAAATACGGGCTACCTCCTTTATTCCCCTTTTAAGAGCATTCACCGGACGCTCCGTACACAAAAAAAACATCAATCGCTTTGTCCTCTGCCTGCGTTGATGTATCTTTGCTTTTTAAAACGATCCGGCCTGGCTGCGGTCCGTATTTTTATCATCCGTATGAAGTATTACGAAACGAATATGACCTACGACACCCAAGACTACATAGAACTGACCCCCGAAGGATTGACACAAGGCACCACCCTGACGGACGTATTCCTGCTCATCATGCGCGAAAGCGAGGGCAGTCGTCACCTGCCCCTCATTCTTGACAAACAAGGATTCCAACTGATTTGTCAGGCCTTGGAGAACCAGCACTTTCCAGAAACAAAGCTCATGGGCAAACTGGCACGTGTATTCGCCATTACGCCCCGACGGGTCGTAGTGCGCTACACACAGGCCGGCCACTTCTTTGCCACGATCTTCTGGCAGCAAGCCGGGAGCAATGATGAACATATTCTCAACACGGAACTGGCACAAGGCATCGCCACTTCTTTGGAACAAGGATGCCCCATTGTGATATACCGAGAGGAGTTCAACCGCCTGCACAACCGTCAATCCAAAGAAGGACAGGTGGCTATCCCCCTGACTGCCATGTCGGGCGATCTTCTGAAAGAGGCCCTGCGCCTGGCCGTGGAAAGCGACAATTTCGAGCTGGCCTCACAGTTGCGTGATGAAATAAACAGCCGTCAAAAAGACACCGGCAATCCCTAAGTTCCGCATATCATGAAAGAATATCACCTTTTCTATGCTCCCGGCCTACCGGCCGACAGCCAACTGCCGGCAGATGAAGCCGGCCACGCCGTGCGCGTGTTGCGCATGAAAGAAGGCGACGAACTGCTGGCCACCGACGGCAAGGGACATTTCTACGAATGTACAATAACTGTGGCTTCTCAAAAACGTGTCATGCTCAACATAGAGCATACAACCGAAGGCCCGCATTACTGGAGAGGACACATCCACTTGGCTGTAGCCCCCACAAAGAACATAGACCGCATGGAATGGCTGGCCGAAAAGGCTACCGAAATCGGACTGGACCAACTGACTTTTCTGAACTGCAAGAACTCCGAACGCCGTGTGGTAAAGACTGAACGGGTGGAACGCATCGTCGTATCGGCCACCAAGCAGAGTCACAAGGCCTGGAAGCCGGAAGTGGCTGAAATGACGCCTCTGAAGACATTCATAGCCCAACCACGCAACGGTGAGAAATTCATAGCCCATTGCCACGAGAAATACCAAGGTCCTTTCCTTGCCGACGTGGCGCCACACGAAGGCGATGCCACCATCCTCATAGGTCCTGAAGGTGATTTCAGTATTGAAGAGGTCGAGACGGCCATTGCAGCCGGCTACAAACCCGTCAGCCTGGGACAAAGCCGTCTGCGCACCGAAACAGCCGCTCTCGTAGCCGTCCACATCCTGCAAATCCAATCAAGCCGTTAATTCCCAGACACATTCCCCTAACAAATTTCATCAAAAGCCATGCAACGCCTCATTGAACTCTATCGTCAAAACTTCGGCCATACTCCGCAAAACACGGAAAGTCTGCCAAAGGCCGGCAGCAACCGCCACTATGTGCGTTTAACAGGCAATGACGGGGAAAGTGTCATCGGAGTAATCAGTCCTGACACCGAAGAAAACCGGTGTTTCATTTACCTGAGCCGGCATTTTGCCGGCAAATATCTGCCGGTGCCTGAAGTGATAGCAGTTTCAGACGATACCACCTGTTATCTGCAAACAGACCTGGGACGCACCTCGCTCTATCAGGCACTTGAGCGGGGACGCAAAGCCGGCGACGGTTACAACGAAGAAGAACACCGGAAAATACGTCAGACTATCCGCCTGCTTCCCCACATACAAGTGATAGGAGCTGAAGGACTTGATGAAGAACGTCTTCTGTCGCCACGCCACTTTGACGAACGCTCCGCCATGTTCGACCTCTACTACTTCAAATACTGTTTTCTGCGCACCAAAAACATAGCCTGCGATGAAGTGAGGCTGGAGAACGACCTCATACACATGGCCAGCGACCTTACTGTGCCATCATGCACCGAAAAAAAGACATTTCTCTTCAGAGACTTTCAGGCACGCAATGTCATGATGTCTCCCACGCCGCACTTTATTGATTTTCAAGGAGGACAAACAGGCCCCCTGCAATACGACGTTGCCTCTTTCCTGTGGCAAGCCTCGGCACGCTATCCGCACGCCCTGCGCGAAGAAATGACTGCTGAATATATTGAAGAACTTCGCTCACTCATCAACTTTGACGAAGAGGCATTCCGCAACCGCTTGCAGCTATTTGTACTTTTCCGCACTCTGCAGGTGCTGGGAGCCTATGGCCTGCGCGGATACTTCGAACGCAAGCAATACTTCATCGACAGCATCCCACCAGCCATCGAAAACCTGCGGCGGCAGATTCTCGATGGGGTATGCATCCCTTACCCCTATCTGGAAGAAATATTAAAACGCCTGACCGGCACTGAAGAAAAAACACCATCCTCTTTTTCTTCCACTCTCCCGGCAACCAACCGACAAACGCCGGTACATGTGGAATCAGTAAAAGAGAAAACTGAAAAAAACCTCATTGTACGCGTGTGGAGTTTCAGCTACAGAAAAGGTATTCCCGAAGACCCGTCGGGCAATGGAGGCGGTTATGTATTTGACTGCCGTTCCACACACAATCCCGGACGTTACGAACCTTACAAGCAACAAACCGGACTGGATGCCCCTGTAATAACATTTCTGGAGAAAGACGGCGAAATTCTCCGCTTTCTTGAACACGTCTATGCTTTAGCCGACACCCATGTGACACGTTACATAGAACGCGGTTTCAACTCACTGATGTTCTGTTTCGGATGCACCGGCGGCCAACATCGCAGTGTTTACAGCGCACAACACACCGCAGAATATATCCACAACAAATACGGCGTTGAAGTGCAACTTTTCCACCGCGAGCAAGGTATCAATCAAGTGTTTGCCCGTCGCAAAGAATAAACTCCATTCATTAACTAAGCATGAGAAGCATCAATAGTCTGAGGCTGATTATATATATAATAATGTGTGCGGTTGCTATGAACACGGCAGCGCAAAAGCGTAGCCGCATATTCGGTACCGTACGTGACGACCGGGGCGACCCCATAGAGTTGGCCAATGTAAGAATACAGGCTCAAGGAGTACGCACGGTAACCAATCTCAAGGGAGAATACAGTTTATACTGCTCCTCACGTGATACGGTTGTCGTTATTTACTCTCTCATCGGTTATGAAACCCGACGGCGCAAACTCAACTCGCCATCCGACTCAGTACGCATAGACATCATTCTGCCATCTTACGGACAGACCATGTTAGAGGAAGCCACCGTCAAGGGACAAGGCGTGCAAACCGGAACTACACAAAAAATCAAACCTACGGACAGCAAACTGATGCCATCGACCACAGGTAATGCCGTAGAAGAAATCATAGCGACACAAGCTGGTGTGTCCACCCACAATGAATTATCCTCGCAATACAACGTTCGCGGCGGAGCTTTCGAAGAAAACTGTGTCTACCTCAATGGCATAGAAGTTTACCGTCCGATGCTGATACGCTCCGGGCAACAAGAAGGTCTCTCCATCATCAACTCTGACATGGTAGAAAGTATCGGGTTTTCATCAGGTGGTTTTGAGGCACGTTATGGCGACCGCATGTCTTCCGTACTCGATATCATTTATAAGCGTCCGGAAAAATTTGAAGCTACCGCCGCTGCCTCCATGCTAGGTGCAAACGGGTACATCGGCTGGGGCAACAAGCACGTCAGCCTTATGACCTCTATCCGCTATAAGACCACACGACACCTACTCGGAACAACCGACACTAACGGCGAATATAAACCGAACTTTCTCGACTATCAAGCCGTATTATCATGGCGCCCCAACCAACGATGGAGCCTTGACATGATGGGCAATATCTCCGACAATCATTACAACTTCAAGCCGCAAGACCGTGAAACGAAATTTGGCACCCTCTATGACGCCAAATCTTTCAAGGTCTACTTTGACGGACAGGAAAAAGACAACTTCAAAACACTCTTCGGAGCAGCCACACTCACACGACATTTCAATCCACAAACTTTTCTGGCCCTGCAAGCATCGTCTTTCGCCACGCAGGAACAGGAGACTTACGACATACAAGGCGAATACTGGCTTAACGAAGCGACCACACAAGAACAATTGGGCGTTGGAACTTATATGGAACATGCCCGCAACCGATTAAAAGCAAATGTATTCAACTTAGGGCTAAGATTCCGCACACAAGTAAAAGACCATACATTACAGGCCGGCGTGGACTGGCGGCGCGAACATATCAGAGAAAATGCGCGGGAATGGGAAATGCGCGATTCTATGGGATACTCACTTCCGGCAGAACCAGACCGTCTTATGCTCATCTACAGCCAACGGTCACAGAATGAGCTGACGGCCAACCGACTCGAAGCATACACACAGGACGCATGGCGCTTTAAAACAGACATAGGCTTGTTTAACCTCACCTACGGCCTGCGTCTGGCGCATTGGGACTGGAACAAAGAAACCCTACTATCGCCACGCCTATCGCTGGGACTTCTACCATCATTCAGCAACAACTGGACGTTCCGTTTTGCAACTGGTTTTTACTATCAGGCACCATTCTACAAAGAACTTCGTGACACAACAAATACGGCAGGAATATTCTCCGTCATCCTCAATAAAGGCATAAAGTCGCAACGGTCCATACATTTCGTATTAGGTAGCGACTATACTTTCCGAATGCTCGGCCGCCCCTTCCGCTTCACTACAGAAATATATTATAAAGCGCTCTCCAATCTTATCCCCTACAGCATCGACAACGTTCGCATTGTTTATTATGGGAAAAACCTCTCAAAAGGTTATGCAACCGGTATAGACTTCAAACTCTTTGGGGAGTTTGTACCCGGAACAGATTCTTGGATAACGTTTTCCCTGATGAGAACCAAAGAAAAACTAAACGGCATCTGGCTACCACGTCCAACAGACCAGCGCTATAATCTTTCATTATACTTCACAGACTACTTTCCCGGTACCGACCGCTGGCGTCTGACTCTCAAAGCCGCCTTTGCCGACGGACTCCCTTTCGGACCACCTCATACAAGTCGTGAAAGACACACATTTCGCGCACCAGCCTATAAGCGAGTGGATATAGGCATGAGCTACCGACTTTGGGGCGACCAAAAACAAAATGCCCAAAGAACTTGGGGACGTGCAGTAAAAAATGTATGGCTAGGATTGGACGCTTTCAATATTATGGATATCAAGAACGTCAATTCATATTATTGGGTAACGGACATAACCAACACACAATATGCCGTACCGAATTACCTGACCGGACGACAAATCAACTTACGTTTAAGCATTGATTTCTAAATCATACCCTCTTCATCTTTGATAAGAGTCCGTCATTTACAATAAAAATAGAATAAAAAAAGGATTTTCACACATTTTTATACGCCAAACGTGCTTAAAAAACAAAAAGGATTTCGTAAATTTGCAGTGAAAAGAGGGGCATGTCACAACATATCCTTAATACATTGAACAACAGAAAAGAAAAATATATTAACCATCTTAATAGTTAAATTAAAGTTATGATTAAAGTAGGTATTAACGGTTTCGGTCGTATTGGCCGTTTCGTATTCCGCGCCGCTCAGACTCGCAGCGACATTCAGATTGTAGGTATCAACGACCTCTGCCCCGTAGATTACTTGGCATACATGTTGAAGTATGATACAATGCACGGCCAGTTTGAAGGCACTATTGAAGCTGACGTTGAAAAGAGCCAATTGATTGTAAATGGTAATGTTATCCGCGTAACAGCCGAGCGTAATCCGGCCGATCTGAAATGGGATGCTGTAGGTGCTGAATATGTAGTAGAATCTACAGGCCTTTTCCTTACCAAGGAAAAAGCTCAGGCTCACATCGAAGCTGGTGCCAAATATGTAGTTATGTCCGCTCCTTCTAAGGATGATACGCCTATGTTCGTATGCGGCGTTAACTTCGATAAATATGAAAAGGGTACTCAGTTCGTTTCTAACGCTTCTTGCACAACGAACTGTTTGGCTCCCGTGGCTAAAGTTCTTCACGACAAATTCGGTATCACCGATGGTTTGATGACAACTGTTCACTCTACTACCGCTACTCAGAAGACTGTTGACGGTCCTTCTTTGAAAGACTGGCGTGGTGGCCGTGCTGCTGCCGGCAATATCATCCCCTCTTCTACCGGTGCTGCCAAGGCTGTAGGTAAGGTAATTCCTGAACTCAACGGTAAGTTGACCGGCATGTCCATGCGTGTTCCTACTTTGGACGTTTCTGTAGTTGACTTGACTGTAAACCTCGCCAAACCAGCTACCTATGAAGAAATTTGCGCTGCCATGAAAGAAGCTTCTGAAGGCGAACTGAAGGGTGTTCTTGGCTATACCGAAGATGCCGTTGTTTCCAGCGATTTCCTCGGTGATGCACGCACCTCCATCTTCGATGCTAAAGCAGGTATTGCCCTCACCGATACTTTCGTTAAAGTTGTTTCTTGGTACGACAACGAAATCGGTTACTCTAACAAAGTTCTCGAACTCATTGCCCACATGGCAAAAGTAAATGGCTAATTAAAAAGCCTTCCAACTTTAAAACAAAAGGTTGTCTAATTTTTTAGTTAGACAACCTTTTATATTTAATTTCTATCATAAACAAAAAATACTCTTATACCGCACAAAAATCATACTACAAACGTAAGAAAAGTGAATTAAAATTTGGT
>NZ_BEWW01000047.1 GCF_002933955.1 Prevotella sp. MGM2 | reverse complement strand
ATTTAACACTTTTCTCAAAATTCATGCACCGTGTTTTCGGCTTGACCCGTAAAAAGTTGATAGAAGCCCGACAGATAAATTTTGCTTATAAAGAAAGTAGCAATTTATGGCAGGACAATTTGGATTTTACCGTTTATAGTGGAGAACGTATCTGGCTGGCGGGGAATAACGGAAGTGGAAAGAGCACTTTACTCAAACTAATTACTAGTACACTCGAACCGACTGAAGGTACTATGTACAGAACCGATAATCTGCAATATGTGTATTTGGATCAGGAGTATTCTTTAATTCGGAGCAGCAGTACCATATTGGAGCAGGTAGCAAGTTTTAATTCTGTCATGGCTGAGCATGAATTAAAAATATGTTTGAATCGTTTTCTATTTCCTCAGAAGGTGTGGGACAAGAAATGTGCGTATTTAAGCGGTGGAGAAAGAATGCGCCTTGTCCTTTGTTGCCTAATGGTTAGCCAAAGCACGCCCGATGTTATTATTGCAGACGAACCCACAAACAATATTGATATTGCAAATATTCATATTCTTACTGATGTGTTGAAAGATTATGAAGGGACTTTGATTGTTGTCAGTCATGATATGACGTTTATTGAAGATTTAAAAATAAGTAAGAAAATACTTCTTTGAAGTAAATCTTCTGAAAAACCACAAATAGTCATGGCAATGGATGAGATAAAGTAAAAGGGAAGGCTTTGATACTTCCCTTTTACCTTATGATTTGTCAGACATTAGCAGTTGGCAAGAATATCTTCCACAATTTGTTCGGCTTTGAGTCGGTTGGCAGATAGAAATTCGTCATAATCATACCGGTCTGCGAAAGCTTTTGATGCACCTTTACAGAGCGTACGAACAGAAGTCGTACCATAATAACGGGCTATTTTTTCGCCGAATCCACCATCCAGTACGCCGTCTTCAAGTGTGACTACCAGATTGTGGTTGTCTTTCAAATTATCGAGCAGATTTATGTCAAGTCCGGTAATGAAGCGTGGGTTGATGAGCGTGGCTTCTAGTCCGTGTTCTTTTTTCAGAATATCGCAGACACATTCACCTAACTGATAAAAACTGCCCAATCCCAATATGGCTACTTTCTGTCCGTGGCGAGTCACCTGATATTTGTTGATTTCATTGAAGTCGTATTCAATCTTTTGATTTGTTGAAATAGCGCCGTTAGCCGGTACGCGTATGCTGACGGGGCAGGCCGTTTGGTGAAGGCTCCAATGTAGCATGGCTATGAATTCTTCTTTAGAAGTGGGTGCCAGATAAATCATGTTGGGAATGTTGGCTATCAGAGGAATGTCGAAAAATCCTAAGTGCGTTACATCATTCATTCCGGTAAGAGTCCCAACATAAACGAGCAGTGTCGCGGGATTGTTGTTGATGCAGAGATCCTGAGATAGCTGGTCGTAAGTGCGTTGTACAAAAGTGCTGTAGACACCGAATACCGGGTGCGCTCCTCGTTTGGCGATGCCGGAGGCCATGGCTACAGCTGTTTCTTCGGCAATGCCTACGTCTATGAACTGCCGGCCGGCGGCACGCCGTTGTTCTGGTCCAAAGCCCATTACGGCTGGGGTTCCCGCAGTAATGGCCACTACCGAAGGGTCATTTTGCATTTCCTTTAGTAGGATTTTAGCAGTAAGACTGTGATAGTCTTCTCCGGCATGAACGTATTCCGGTCGTGTTTCGCCGGTTTCTTTGTCAAACGGTAATCCCCAATGAAAGCGTTCTTTTTCTTGTTCCGCCAGTTGGAAACCTTTTCCTTTCAGCGTGTTGATATGTACGACAATGGGATGGCCTGTGTCTTTTACTTTTTGAAGCGCTTCGATTACAGCGGCCGGGTCGTTGCCTTCTTCCACATACAAGTAGTCCAGCCCCATGGCTTTGAAGAGATTGCAGGAACATGTTCCTTTCGATTCGCGCAATTGCAGCAGATTGCGATACATGCCACCGTGGTTTTCCGCAATGGACATTTGGTTGTCGTTTACCACGATGATAAAATTTGTGCTTAATTCTCCAGCCACATTGAGGCCTTCGAGAGCTTCGCCGCCGCTGAGCGACCCGTCGCCAATAATGGCCACAATGTTCTCGTTGCCTCCTCTCAGATCGCGTCCTTTGGCCAGCCCGAGCGCCAGACTTATTGAAGTAGAGGTATGCCCTATGATGAAATGGTCATGTTGGCTTTCCGCAGGCTCAGAGTAGCCCGACACATCATCGTAGTGTTCTGCCGAGGTGAAGGCCTCTCTGCGGCCGGTCAGCATTTTATGGACATACGTTTGGTGGCTGACGTCAAACACCAGTTTGTCTTCGGGTGAATTGAATACGTAGTGTAGTGCTATGGTTGCTTCCACCATGCCGAAGTTTGGGCCGATATGTCCGCCGTGTTGCGAAAGTTTTTCAAGCAAGGCCGTCCGCACTTCATCGGCCAGTACGGGCAATTGTTCTATATTCAGTCGTTTGACATCGGCTGGTGAATTGATTTGTTCCAAATACATGATATTTATGTTTTTTGAAGTTTCTGAGGGCAAAAATACGAAGAACTGATTACTTTTTCTTTACTTCCATTACGGATAATACTACCATAATTACGGTTTTCAAAGATTTGATCAGGTGAAAAAGTCTGTAAAAGCGTTTTCTCATTGCTCCTATACTAAGTTTTTATTACTTTTGAATGTCCAAAAGTATGACATTTCTTTCAAACAGATATTATCTCCCTATTATATGAAGATAGCGATTGTCGGTGGCGGTGCTGCCGGTTTTTTCCTCGCCATACATCTTAAGCAGGCAGTTCCCGAAAACCGTGTGATCATATTCGAACGTGCCGGGCGTGTATTGGCAAAAGTACGGGTGTCGGGTGGTGGCCGGTGTAATCTGACCAATTCGTTCGCACACGTAGATGACCTCTCACACATCTATCCCCGCGGTGCCCGGCTGATGAAGCGTTTGTTGCGCGAATTCAGCCACGAGGATGCTTACAGGTGGTTTGAGGCGCATGGTGTGAAACTTGTCACACAGGATGACGATTGTGTTTTTCCCGCCGTACAGGATTCGGCGGCAGTCATATCGTGCCTCACCCATCAGGCCGGTCGGCTTGGAGTGGAAGTACGTCTCGGCCATCCGGTCAAGGCGGTGAAACGACATGAAGAGGGTGGGCTGGAGGTTCTCTTTTCCGGCGAGGGGCATTCCGCTGAGAGGTTTGACCGGGTGGCTGTGACCACAGGTGGCGCTCCCCGCTCTGAAGGTTTTGATTATTTGGCGGCACTTGGTCACAAGATGGAAACACCTTGTCCGTCGCTTTACACTTTTTCTATTCTTCATAAAGATCTGACGGCAATGATGGGACTTGTTGTGGAAGCGGCTCAGGTTTCTATTCCGGGAACAAAGTTCCGTAGCCGTGGTGCTTTGCTCATCACTCATTGGGGACTGAGCGGTCCCGCCATATTGAAATTATCTTCTTATGCCGCACGCCATCTCCACGATGCCGGCTACCGTTCGCCATTGCAGGTAAGTTGGGCGGGAGAAGTGAATATGGAAACCGTGCGCGGCTACTTGCAGAAAATGTTGTCCGACAACCCGCGCAAACAACTTGGCACTTTGCATCCTTACGGCCTGCAGCAACGGTTATGGCTTTACTTGCTCCGGCGTTGCGGACTTTGTGAGGAGCAACTTTGCGGTGAGTTAGGTGGGAAAAGCCTCAACCGCCTGGCAAATGTCCTGACCGCAGATGCTTATGCCATAGAGGGAAAAGGAACTTATCGCGATGAATTTGTCACCTGCGGCGGTGTGGCACTTTCGTCAGTCAATGCCCTGACGATGGAAAGCAGGCACTGTGCCGGACTTTACTTTGCAGGCGAGGTGCTTGATGTGGATGCCGTTACGGGCGGTTTCAATTTTCAGGCGGCGTGGACCACGGCCTTTGTGGCAGCCCGTGCAATGGCAGCCCGGTAGTTTGCCGTTGCTGTTTGCAAGAATGTCTCTTTATTTTTGATAATCGCTATAAATCATCGTCCCCCCAGTCGGATAGGCTGGGGGGACGATGATTTATAGCCAGAGGCCGGATTATTTTGGGCCTTTTCCTTTCAGGTTGAAATTGTATATGACATGCAGGAGCGCGTAGCTTAGGAAGGCGTCTGTGCGCGTGTATGATCGTAACGATGCTGTCTGTACGTTATATTCCGAAGTACGCTGCCGCAGGATGTCGACCCATTGCAACTGTACGGTGAGCGCCTTGTTCTTCAGGAAAGTTTGCGAGATGTTTGCGTTCCATAGCCACTGGTGGTGGTTAAGCTGGTTGTCACTGTATCCTGTCCGCTTGTAGTAACCCAAATCAGTGCTGATTTTCATGCCGAAAGGCAGTTCCACCTGAGGCGCCAGCTGTGCTTGGAAAATATGGCCGTTCTGGTTGTAGGCAGTGTTGTTGTCGTAGCGTGAGAACTCGCCGGTATAGCTTGCCGAAAGACGTAAGCTCCATTTGTCTCTGCGGTATCGGATGGATGGATTGACGATGGCACTGTAGTTATGGTTGGTGCTGAGCTCTTTTCCTATGTAAGAGCGGCGTCGGTTGGCCGAACTTGACACCGAGGTAGAGAGTATCCACCGGCGGGCTGTGTCGAGCGGTTGCTCTGTGGACAGCCGTCCGTAGATGGAGTAATGTCCGTTTACGTTGACTTTGTCGGTATAGCGGGTTCCGGTGACGGGATCCACGGTAATCGTGTTGACAATGGCATTGGACTGTTGGTCGAAATTGACGTATATGTTGTAATTGTCTCCCCGCTGGGTGTTGAACCATTGTCCGTTCAAGTTAATATTGTTGTTCCACGTATCCTTCAGGTTGGGATTGTTGCGGATAATGTTCATTTCGTTGCTGTTGTCCGTTATCGGCAGCAGTTCTTGCAGCTCGGGACGGCCTGGCCCACCGTAATATCTCAGCCTGACATTCCCGTTTTTGGTAAAGT
Source organism: Prevotella sp. MGM2 (assembly GCF_002933955.1). Taxonomy (GTDB): domain Bacteria; phylum Bacteroidota; class Bacteroidia; order Bacteroidales; family Bacteroidaceae; genus Alloprevotella. Next base: position 36,711 of record NZ_BEWW01000047.1, on the reverse strand, counting down.
TCCATTTGAAGTAGGCATTGGGATATAATTGCCAATAGTTGTGCGAAGGCGAATAATGCGTGCCGTTGTGCAGGAAATAAAGTCGTTCATCGTAGGCATTTGCGGTAATGTTTGTGTTGAACTCAATATTCTTGAATTTACCTTCAAAGGCCAGATTTCCTCCATGTGAGTTGTTGTAAGTTGTGGACCACCGGGAGTTTTCTATGTTGATGACAGCATTGAGCGAGTCGGCCGTGGAGGGGCGGAAGCCTATGGGAAGGTTATCGGAGTTATAGCCTTCGTAGCGGTCGAGCTGGTAGAGGTTACGGTCATTTTGATCTTGTTCATGGGAGAAAGAATATCCGGCTTCGAGCGAGAAATGTTTGTTTATATTCCAGAAATAGTAGGCTGACAGGTCATAGGAGTGGTTCTGGCCGGGGGTGTCGTCGTATTGGCGGTTGAAATACTCCGGTCTTGGCGCATCAGGCCTGAAATAGCGGTAGGTAGTCAGATAGTCCGTCTGCCCTCTGTTCTTCTCGTGAGTGGTACTGGCATATAAGTGAATACCGTGTTTGTCCTTTTCGAACAAATGCTGATAATTTATGAAGAAGAAGTAATACTCATAATCTCTCTCTGAGCGTTCGGTACTTTTCATCGAGTTGATGCCTTGCTGCCGCAGGCCGTCCGGAAGGTCGGGCCGGTTCAGTTCGTAGGCCGGATCGTCGGTTTCCTGACGGCTGTTGTAGGTGGAACTGATCAAGTCGTTTTTTCCGAACGATTTGTACAGGCTGAAATTCCCGTACAGACTCAGTCGCTTGAGTGTGTCGATGTTCCACACCATGTGGCCGTTTCCGTTGGCATTTTTCTGGCGGTTCCACCGGCGGTCACGGCTGTAGGAGAATTGCGAGTTGTTGTCGGGCATGAATGTTTCTCTATTGCTCTGCTGGTTGTACAGTCCGTTGTTGTAGGAGATGTTGGCGTTGAGATTGGCCTTGAAGTGTCCGGTCTCTTTGTTTTTCTTGCCGTTGTCCCACGCAAACATGGCGCCGGCTTTCCGATAGGTGTAGAGTCCGTTTGCGCTGCTGTAATAGTTCCAGTTACCGTTTTCGTCTACCTGCTGGTTTTCGCTCACGTTGTTCACCGAACCGAAAATGGCCATCCGGCGGCGGTCGGTGAAAGTAGAGGCGAAGCCTTTGGCCACATAGCGGTCTTCCGTGCCGTAGGCCATGTCGGTGTTGATGTTCCAGGAGGCCAGATATTCCTTTTTGATTTTCAGGTCAATTACCATGGCCTTGTCATCGTCCACCTTTCCTCTGAACTCTTTATCCTCATCTGTTTTCTCGTAGGTCGAAATGGTTTCAACGGCATCGGCAGGCATGTTGGCCAGCGCCGTCTGTATGTCGCCGAAAAACTCTTTGCCTCCCACGAGCACACTCTTCACCTCCTTGCCCTGATAGGTAATTTTGCCGTCCTTGTCCATTTCGAAGCCAGGCAACAGCTTGATGGTTGCGCTCAGGGCAGAGCCGGGCGGCAGACGGAGGGCATCGGTGTGAAACTCCATCGTGTCCTGCTTCACCGTGAGCAGGCGTGCGAGGGCGGTAACGGTGGCTTCGCCCAGCACCACGTCATTGGTCATGAGGGAGATGTTGAGGGTGTCGATAACAGGATTTTGAGCGGTGAGTTTCACCTTGCGGCTCTGCGGATGATAGCCCAAAGAGGCCACGCGCAACGTATAGTCGCCCGCCCGCCGCGGCGTGAGTGTGAAACTTCCGTCGGGGGCAGTTTGGGTGCGTACATACACGGTGGAATCGCGGCCTTGCAGCAGTTCTACCCGGGCCGATGTTACTGGAGTTTGAGTGATTGCATCGGTCACTTTGCCGCGCAAACTGAAGTTTTGTGCGGCCGCACTGATGGTTATGCACCAGAGCAAGATGATAGGGAGGGTTTTCATAGTATTTTTGATAGTTTTAATGCTTTTTTGTAAAAAAATGAAATAATTTTCCTTTGATCCTATTGCAGGTGCAAAGTAAAGACTTTTTCTTGAAATAGGCAATTACCCCCCCCATTTGATATCTTTTAACATTCAAGGGCCTTTGGGAAATGATTATCTGTTCCTGTCTTTATTATTGTAACACATGAGAAAGGATTTTGTGACAGAAAATGAAAGATTTTTTATCATGTAACCGACTTTTAGAGTAATTGGATGATTAACTTTTTTAACCTTTCAATACATTTCGAAGAGGTGGAAAATCAACTCTAAGTATTGGAATTGTGGAAGTCAGTATCGGAATTTTAACACGAATACTTGGAATTTAAATTCCGATACGGGGATTTTTCTCGAAAAATACGGTGGAAAACTGCAATGAATGGCTTGAAAAACGTTGAAAAAGCGGGGCTTTCTACCTGAAAGTCCCGCTCTGCTGTTGCAAATATACGATATTCTCCGCCGGAAAGCAAATAGTGTTAAAATGTGGATGCTGATGGCGGCCGGAATTTTTGACCAATGTAAAAAGGGAGAACAGATGAAAAAAACGGCCGGAATACCTAACTGTGACAAGTCTGGATTCCGGCCCTTGGGGCATGTCTTTGTTTGCGGAAACTGTAATATTCCGTATCGGAATATCATGATTCCCGACATAGGCGTATCAAATGCCGCGCTTGGCCAGTTCGGCCGCCATTTCTGTTTGGAGTTCGTGTGCCTTCTCGCCGGCTACTTTGGCGAAGTCGGGAGTGTTGTCGGCGTAAATGATACCGCGTGAGGAGTTGACAAGCAGTCCGCAGGTATCGGTCATTCCGTATTGGCAAACATCCTGGAGCGAACCTCCCTGTGCTCCGACGCCTGGCACCAGCAGGAAGTTGTCGGGCGCTACGCGGCGGATGTCGGCAAACAGCGCGCCTTGTGTGGCACCGACCACATACATCATTTGGTCGTCGCCGGCCCAGTTGCCGGATGTGCGGAGCACTTTCTCAAACAGGCGTTCGCCGTTGGCGCTTTCCGTCAGTTGGAAATCATGCGACCCTTTGTTGCTGGTAAGGGCCAGGAGTATCACCCACTTTCCTTCATACTGGAGGAAAGGCGTCACACTGTCCTCGCCCATATAGGGGGCGACGGTGAGGGCATCAATGTCCATCTCTTCAAAAAAGCAACGGGCGTACATGGCCGATGTGTTGCCGATGTCTCCACGCTTGGCGTCGGCAATGATAAACTGGTCGGGATAATTGTCTTTGATGTATTTCACGGTTTTTTCAAAAGCAATCCATCCCGGCAGACCGAAGCATTCGTAAAAAGCAAGGTTGGGCTTGTAGGCCACGCAATAGGGGGCGGTGGCATCGATGATGGCTTTGTTGAAAGCGAAGAGAGGATCTTCCTCGCTGAGTAAGTGCTGGGGGATTTTTTTCAGGTCGGTGTCGAGTCCTACGCAGAGAAAACTTTTTTTCTGACGGATGTTGTCAATCAGCTGAGCTTTATTCATTGTTTGATGATATTAATGGTTTTTGTCCGGTATGTTATGGAGGGTACGCTAACTGTCGGTTATTCTCCTTCTATTTTTGTAATGGCGCCCGTTGAGGGAGACAGGTATACCCGTGTGGTGCTTTTTTTGTTGAAGAGGTCTCCGCCGAGATGCTCCACACGCCCGAATTGTGCCATTGGCAAGGTGCTTTTATAAACTTCCTGCCCGTTGTGCCTCAAAATGATTTCGCCTTTTCCGGGCACTGTATAACGCAGATCTTCCACTTTCTTGTCTTTCGGTTTTGATATGGTTTCAACATTGGGCAATGCTTTCAGATCTTTCACTTCAATGGTATAAGGCTCTCCTGCCACATTGTCGTTCTTTACCAGTCCCAGATGTTTTGAAAAACGGAATAGTATCTCGCCCTTTGTTTCGCTGTCCGGAACATAGTCCAAGGTGAAAACGTGCGTGTCTGTTTTCTTCGTTCCCCTGAACAGCTGCAACAACGCATTCTCCTGCGTGTCGAGCTGGTTGAGCATCAGTTTGAGCTGTTGTCCGTCTTTGGGCATGAAATCGGCCTGACCCTTGGTCAGCAGGGAGCGGTTTTCGCGGATGTCGTAAATTTCGTTGGCCGTGAGTTCCGCCATCTTGGCAATACTGCCGGCGGCAAGGATTTCTTCTGTCTTGTAATCGGTAGGATTAAGGAATTTCGTAGTGTCCGCAATGACACGGGCGGAAGGCAATATGTCTTCGGTCACTTCCACGTTGCCGTTTACCGAAAGCAGACGGCCGTCGGCTGATAAACTGACGAGAGGCGCCAGAGTCTTGTTCTTCAACTTGATGGAATATGCCTGCTTTTTATCGGCTATGCCGAAAGGTGTAGCCTTGACTCCCGTTATTTTCCACACTTTGAAGGCTGTTTGCGGCACCTCTTTGAGACGCAGATACCGTTGGGCGTAACGACAATATTCGCCAGGAGTATAAGTGGTGCATGTGGCGGTTATTGTGAAACGGAGAGCGGTACTCGGCAGAAAATATGTGATACCGTCTTCAGTTATTCCAGGTTGATATTCAGTTACTTCTGTTTGAGCCGTCAGAGATGTTGATAATAGAGCCAGCAGGCTGAAAAGGATTTTTTTCATTTTGATGGTTTTGAGAATTTGATCAGTTATGCGGTTGCCGCAGAAAAAAGGGCGGAGTTTTTCTATGAACAGTCAAGATGGCAGTAAAGCAGACCTTGAAATCATTAACACCCGGTGGCCCTCAGTTTTTTAAAGGCCCTCGGAAGTGCTTCTATGATGTCGGAAGCCATCAGACTGTCTTCACCTAAAGTTTCGGCAGCGATGTCGCCCGCTGATCCGTGCAGATAAACGCCAAGCAGGCAGGCCGTCTCAGCGGGGTACTTCTGAGCCAGTAAGGCTGTGATAATTCCGGTAAGCACATCGCCGCTGCCGGCCGTGGCCATACCGGAATTTCCTGTGGCATTGAAATAAATTTTTCCGGATGGAGTGCAAATAGCTGTGTGATGGCCTTTCAGAATGATGTGGATTTGTCGTTCTTTTGCCATATTGCAGGCTTCATCCAACAAACTATAATCATCATTGCGCGCATTGCTTATGCGCTTGAACTCTGCCGGATGAGGGGTAAGAATGGCATTGGCGGGTATCTGATTTAACCAACTCTTGTGATGGGCCAGAATATTGAGGCCGTCAGCATCTATAACCAAAGGAATGCGTGAGTGAGTCACTTGTTCGATAAAGGCTAGTGCTGTGGCTTTTTCAGTGCCTATGCCTGGTCCTATGGCCATGGCCTCATACCCGTCGGTAGCAATGGCTTGAGTAAATATGGTATCGGCGGGATCAAGCTTTAGGACAGCTTCCGGTATCGTTGCTTGTAATATGTTGTTGTTCATTTGAGGCGTGCATACCGTTACTTTCCCGACTCCACTGCGTAGGCAGGATTTTGCTGCCAATAAGGCAGCGCCGGCCATTCCGTATTGGCCGGCTATCAGGAGGGCATTGCCGAAAGTGCCCTTATGCCCGAATTTGTCTCGCGGCTTCAGTAAGACTGTCATGTCTGTTTCCTCTATGACAAAAGCAGCCGCTTCTGCCTGTGCCATCTGATTTGGAGAGAGACCGATGTCAAGTACTTTCAGCTCGCCTATATTCCCGGCATTTTCCGGCAGGAACATTGATAATTTGGGTTGCTGGAAAGTGAGCGTCAGCGTAGCCTGAACGATGTGGGCACGGATATTGAGAGAATTATCATCGCACATCAGGCCGGATGGCATATCGATGGAAACCACTTGGGCCGGAGAGCTGTTGATGAATTTTATGAGAGAAGCGTAGCCACCAGTCAGAGGTTTGTTGAGGCCGGTGCCGAAGAGGCCGTCTATTATGAGTTTTTCCGCCGTCAGTTGCGGTGGTTCGAATTGGTTGGACACTTCGACAAAATGGACTCCCTCCAACGCCTGTAGCCGTGCTTTGTTTGTTTGGCAGTCAGCGCTCAGTTTTCCGGCTGTGTTGAAGAGAAAAACTTCTAGAGTATAGCCGGCTTCATGAAGTATACGGGCTACGGCGAGGGCATCACCGCCATTGTTTCCCGGACCGGCAAAGACTGTAATACCCGTAGTTCTGTGCCACCGCTGCATGATGGCTTTTGCTACGGCACCTGCCGCCCGTTCCATAAGATCTGTTGAAGTAATTCCTTCCTCTCTTATGGTACCGGCATCCACTTCTTTTATTTGTTGTGCACTGAATATTTTAACCATTACACAATATTATTATTTATAGTTTCATGAGGGAATATTCCCGGGTAAGTCAATGGTCGAATTTATGCGATATGATTTTTCTGATTCAGAATGGCCACCACGATTTTTTCTTTTTAGCGGGAATTGGCTGCCCCATTTCCCGACGTAAAAAATCCTCGTAAGACATTCGTCTTGTTACGAGTTGGTAAATGGTTCCCCAGTCAGGGAGCCCGCCCACATTACGGTCGTCGATAAACAAACTGGCTTTCAGCTTTCTGCTGTAATTGCGGTTGTTGTCCGGCATATCATCGTCATAATCCCGGTTGACAGCATAGAAATGTACCCCGCGTTTCTCACACCATTCTACTGCTTCATCGAGTAATTTGCCTTCGCGTACGCTCCATAAAATCAGTTTGTGACCATCGTCAATAAGTTGTTTCAGCGTTCGTGTGGCAAAAGGTATTTCTTTTCCTATTTCCGGATAGCGGTGCTCTACTATCGTGCCGTCAAAGTCTACTGCAATTGTCATGATTCTCCTTGTTTTTATAATTGGTATTTTTCTGAACTTTTTTCTATTTGATGAGGATCTTTTTCCCGTTAATGATATATATACCGGCCGGTAATTGATGAGTTTCCGATGAAGTGGACGCTGTTCCAGCCAATGTGCCGTTGAGCCTGAAGCAGTGTTGCGGCTGTTTCAAGCCCTCGTTATCCGCATTGTCTATACCGGTAGTTTCCGCCCAATGCCGGATCACATAATGAGTACTCATAGAGGATAATTTCAGATAAGCTCTGAATGGTGCCAGTGAACTGCCGCCAGCTGCACGGGCAAATGAGTCGCCCGTTTCATTCAGGAAATAAATATGATCTGTATCGTCCGATATTTTTATGTCGCTGTATGTTCCTTTCATACAAGCGTCTTTTTCTTCTGTATCAGACGGTATCAGGCTGCTTGTATTGGATTTTAAGAATAGCGAGGTGGCATTTGCATCCAACGAACGTATGATAACCGGTTCGCCGGCTGTGATTTTATCTACAGGTTTGAAAATCAGAATGTTTTGTTCCATTCCTACAAATATCTCTGCTTTGAATGCTTCAGGAACTGTGGCATTGAAAGGTATGCAAAGTGTCATCCAGCAGCCATCGGCCGGAATCTCTCTCTTATAGGTCATTTGGCCGGATTGGCAAGTGATATTCCTGTCGACTTTCAGCTGCTTTCGGTCGTGAACGGCTGTTTGTCTTATCAGGAGATTGTTTTCCTCGTCTTCCTCACAAGCTACCACAAAAGCCCACTCTTGTGGAATGAGTGTACTGTCCTGAGCGTTTATATAGATGATAGTGTTTTCGTATGCAGGTCTATGGAGAAACGGTTGCAACATTTTCGGCAGGCGGATGTTACTGGCATCTACAGCGCTGGTACCGTTCCAGGATAATTGGCTAAGGCGGTGGGCGCTCCATGCTCCAGTGAGTTTTTTGACAGTGCCTTGAGTTGTGCTGCCGGCTTCATTGCCTAGAGGCAACAATGACACGTCCGAGGCTCCCTCTGTCTGTTCGGCTGTTTGTACGGAGAAAGTCCCGTTGAAGCACAAGTAGCGTTGTGGCGTTTCGTCCGTAACGATATGTCCGTTGGAGAAGCGCCATATCATTTGTTCGGGAGAGCATTCCAAATCATATCCGAGGAAAGCCCCGTTTTCATTTCTCAGAACGAATGTGGCGGAGTCGGATAAAATGCTCAATTCCCATTTTTGCCAATTCCCATCGGGCGCAACTTCTCCGGCGTTAGTGATATATCCTTCAGAGGGTAGGGCCGTGCCCTCCTTGGTCCGCAAGAAGCCGTTGGCATGAAGTGTGACCAAGGCACCGTTATCGGGCAAGGTGCCTGTGCCTTTTTTATCAGGTAACAGGCGTACCATTTTATAGATGTTTAAATGGATGATTTCATATTCCGTGTAATGGCCGAATTTCGGGATACTTCCAGTGTAAAAGCCCAAATACCGGTTGGGCGAATCCGTGTTGTTGAGGGCGAAGAAACCGTCTGATTCGGAAATCTGCCATTCAGTTTTTTCTTTCTCATGAACGGCTAGTCCTGTTGCCGCGGGAAATTTTGCGTATAAAAAAACGCTGTCTGCCACATTTCTCAGGACGAAGCGGTCGCTTCCGGCTTGTGGTATGAACTGCCAGACGCATGAACTTTCCGGAATGCCGATTGCCAAAGTGTCGCCTTCAGGCATCTCGTATCCTTGAAGTCCTCCCATGTATGGCTTATTACTGAGCAGGGCATGCTGTGAGGATGTCTGAGATAGAATGCCGTTTCCTGAAATAACGTAGTAGTCTTCCGGGGAGAGTTCCTCAACGGAAGAAACTCTGACGAAGGACGCCGGTAACGGTATAGGCATGGAACGGACAGGCTGCGCGATGACTGCCGCGCGGCAAACCCAATATAAAATCAACAGAAAAAGTCTCTTCACAGGCTCTTATACTGTCAGGTTCAATCGTGGTTTATCAATTTGAGGAGATATTGTCCGTATTGGTTCTTCTTCATCGGCTCGGCCAGTTCAGCCAGTTTATCTGTTGTAATCCACCCTTGCTGATAGGCAATGCCTTCGAGGCAGGCCACTTTCAGGCCGGTTCGTTTCTCAATGACTTCGATAAAGGTGGAGGCTTCGCTCAAACTGTCGTGTGTGCCGGTGTCGAGCCATGCGAAACCAAGTCCCAGAGTTTGCACCTTCAGCTGGTCTGCTTCCAGAAAATGCTGGTTGACCGTTGTTATTTCCAGTTCGCCACGTTGGGAAGGCTGAATGTTCTTGGCCACTTCCACCACTTTGTTGGGATAGAAGTACAGTCCGACTACGGCATACTTTGATTTAGGCTTCAGTGGTTTCTCCTCAATGCTGATGCACTTGCCTGTTTCGTTGAATTCTACAACGCCATAGCGTTCAGGATCGTTCACTCTGTAGCCGAAAATCGTGGCGTTGCCTGTTGCTTCTGCTTCTTCCACAGCCGCCCGTAACATAGAGCGCAGTCCGCTCCCATGGAATATATTGTCGCCAAGGACCAGACATACACTATCGTTGCCTATAAATTCCTCGCCGATGATGAAGGCTTGTGCCAATCCGTCGGGCGAAGGCTGTTCGGCGTATGAGAGTTTTATGCCATAGTCTGAACCGTCTCCCAATAGGCGTTTAAAGCCCGGCAGATCCTGCGGTGTGGAAATGATGAGAATATCGCGGATACCGGCCAGCATGAGCACCGACAAAGGGTAATAGACCATCGGTTTGTCGAAAATCGGGATTAACTGTTTGCTGATACCCTTTGTGATGGGATACAAGCGTGTGCCGGAACCTCCGGCGAGAACAATTCCTTTCATAACTTTGTATTATTTGACGGCGGAGCCGAATCTGCCACTGAAACAAAAAAAACGATCTTTCGCAACCCGATAAACCCATGTGAAACTTTTATGCGGTACCGCTTGGCTTTTTTGGAGGGAAAGCGAATATTCTTGATTATATCCACAAAGGTAATGCAAATGAATGAAGTGAAAAAAGAAAAACTCAATGATTTTCTCATTTCCATTACAATTGTTTTCTTCCATACGATTGAGGTATGACACATCGGACAGATGCGGACAATTATAAAAAAGCGACAATGAATTTTTTATTCTCACAACCGGCCTTTTTTTCTTAGATGAGAAAGAAAATAGTGAATTAGGGGAGCCAAACTGGCTGTCGGCGATTTTAACACAATTTGTTTTTGTCCGTAGAATGTCGTATCTTTGTAACAGCAAAGCGGGGCTTACCATCGGGAAGTCCCGCTTTTTCAGTATATTTCGAGCTTTTTTGTGCGGATTTCAGCCGTATTTTCATCGAAAACTTCCCGTATTCGAATTTAAAATCCAAGTATTCGTGTTAAAATTCGAATACGGACTTTTATGGAATCAATACTTCAAGTTACTTTTAACCCCATTCGAAGTGTAATGAAAGGTTAAATATGTTAAAGCTAGGGTGAAGAATTTATGCTGGGAACGGTAAAAAAGATGATAGATTCATATTGAGATAATAGCTGGCTGTCTGCTCCAAGTCCTGCGCTTTTCTGTGAGCAGATTCAATGAAAGATGTGTTTGCCAAAACAGTTTGAAGCTAAGGACTTCAAACTGTTTTGGCTGTGGGGGAATGGTGTTATCTTAATCGCCAGCGTAAGCCGTCGTGGATAAACAGTAACTGTATTTCCTCAGTATTGCCGTTTGCATAGGTGATGTTCAGGTAAACTTCGGCCGCCTGGCCGTTGGCCTGAGGTTTGATGGTGTTTACCTCGAATCCAGTAACGTTTCCTTCTTCTTCCGCGTGCTCGGTCGCATGTTGCTCGAGGAGGATGGCTATTTGCCGTTTGTAGCTTTCCGGTTTGTCGTCGCATGAAAGCATTTCGTCAGCATAAGCCGCATAATCTTTTTGAATGTAAAGCGAATAAATTTCCTTTATTTGTTCTTTAGTGATAAGAGGCGGCAACGGCTTGCTTTGTTCTTTGTTTGCTTGAGTGTCAGTGCCACAGGATGTCGTGACACTGATGCTCATACAAACACTTAGCAGCCATGTCAGAATAGTTGGCCTTGTCATTTCTGACGGATGAAAATGTTGATGGGGGTTCCTGAAAAGTCCCAACGCTCACGTATTTTATTTTCAAGGAAACGGCGATAAGGCTCTTTGACATACTGCGGCAGATTAGCGTAGAATACGAAAGAAGGTATTTGCGTTTCAGGCAACTGTGCGCAGTATTTTATCTTGATGTATTTGCCTTTGATTGAAGGGGGTGGATAGGCTTCTATGAGCGGAAGCATTTCTTCGTTAAGCTTTGAGGTGGGAATGCGTTTCTTGCGGTTCTTGAAAGTTTGATTGGCTGTTTCAAGAACTTTGAAAATGCGCTGCTTGGTAAGTGCGGAGGCAAAGATGATGGGGAAGTCGGAGAAAGGGGCCATACGCTGGCGTATGGTATTTTCAAAGAAAGCAATGGCTTCTTTGCTCTTGTCTTCTACCAAATCCCATTTGTTGACCACGACAATGATGTTCTTGCTGTTGCGTTGGATGATTTGGACTATGTTCATGTCCTGACTTTCAATGCCTCGGGTGGCATCGATGAGAAGAATGCAGACATCGGAATTTTCGATGGCGCGAATCGACCGCATGACAGAGTAGAATTCCAAATCTTCCGTTACTTTGTTCTTTTTTCGTATGCCGGCAGTGTCGACAAGAAAGAAGTCGAATCCGAATTTGTCGTAACGGGTGAGGATGCTGTCGCGTGTGGTGCCGGCAATGTTGGTGACAATGTGGCGGTCTTCGCCAATAAAAGCGTTGATGAGACTGCTCTTTCCCACATTGGGACGTCCCACGATGGAGAAACGGGGTATCGTGAGGTCAGCTTCTTCCGTAGCCGTTTCGGTGCCGAGTTTTTCTATTATGAGGTCCAACAGATCTCCGCTGCCACTGCCTGTAGCGGCAGAAACGCAAATGGGATCGCCAAGTCCGAGACGATAGAAATCTGCGGCATAATAACGGTCCTCGTTATTGTCGGTCTTGTTGGCACAAAGTAGTACAGGTACCGGCGTTTGGCGCAGAATGCGTGCTACTTCCTCATCCAAGTCGGTGACGCCGTTCTTGATATCTACCAAAAAGAGGATAAGATCTGACTCTTCTGTTGCCAAAAGAACTTGTTTACGGATTTCTTCCTCGAAAATATCATCGGAATTTACAATCCATCCGCCAGTGTCAACAACGGAGAACTCTTGCTTTCCCCATTCGCATTTGCCGTATTGGCGGTCGCGTGTGGTGCCGGCTTCGTCGCTGACGATGGCTTGGCGTGTTCCGGTGAGACGGTTGAACAACGTCGATTTACCCACATTGGGGCGTCCTACTATGGCTACTAATTTTGACATATGGCTTTCTTTATGATGTATGTGAGTTGGGTGGAAAAAGGTATGGGTGGGAGAAAATGCGGCAGTCTGGTAGGTGCTTAATCTTGCTTGTAGCCGTATATTTCAAGGCGCTTGTTGCTGTTGCGCCAGTCTTTATCTACTTTTACAAAAACTTCAAGGTATATTTTCTTGTCAAAGAACTTTTCAAGCGTCTTGCGGGCCTCTGTCGAAATCTTTTTGAGAGCTACGCCTTGATGACCGATGATGATACCTTTTTGGCTGTCGCGTTCCACATAGATGATTGCTTTTATGTGGATGTTCTTGGGACTTTCTTTAAATAATTCTACAGCAACTTCGGTGGAGTAGGGGATTTCCTTGTCGTAGTAGAGGAGTATTTTTTCACGAATGATTTCCGTAACGAAGAACCGGGCGGGTTTGTCTGTCCATTGGTCTTTGTCAAAATAGGGAGGTGAGTCCGGAAGCAATTCCTTGATACGCCTGAGTACATTATCTATATTGAATTTGGCTGTTGCCGAAATCGGGAATATTTCGGCTTGTGGCAGCAGAAGATGCCAATTGTCAACAAGTTGTTCCAGATCTTTCTGATTGCTGAGGTCTATTTTGTTGATAAGCAACAGTACAGGTACTTTCAATTTTTCAACCCGTTGTAGAAAATCATTGTTCTTGTCCGGCTTTTCAATGACATCGGTTACGTAAAGCAACACATCGGCATCTTTTAGGGCCGATTCGGAAAAAGCCAGCATCGTTTCCTGAAGTTTGTAATTGGGCTTGAGTACACCCGGTGTGTCGGAAAAAACAATCTGCGTGTCTTCAGTGTTGATGATGCCCATAATGCGATGGCGCGTGGTCTGGGCCTTGAAGGTGGCAATGGATATGCGTTCCCCCACCAGTAGGTTCATGAGTGTGGATTTTCCGACATTGGGATTTCCTACAATGTTGACAAAACCTGCTTTGTGCATAGATATGTATGGTATGACCAAATAGAAAATAACGAGTAAACCGGCAGACTTTCAAGCTAAAGGCTTGTGATATGGTCTGCTCGTTTACTCGTTTGTTGATGATTTTTTGTTATTTAGTGCCGTCGTATCCCCATTTTAAATAGGCGGCTCCCCATGTGAATCCGGCCCCGAAAGCGGTGAGGATGAGGTTGTCACCCTTCTTGAGCTGCTTTTCATAATCCCATAATGCCAAAGGCAATGTTCCGGCAGAAGTGTTGCCATAGCGTTGGATGTTGAGCATTACTTTATCCATTGGAAGCTCAAGACGGTTGGCTACGGCTTCGATGATTCGTACATTGGCCTGATGAGGGATAACCCAAGCGATATTCTCTTTGCTCAGACCGTTGCGGTCGGCAATAAGGGCGCTTGCATCGCTCATGTTGGTTACCGCAAACTTAAAGACTGTACGGCCTTCCTGATGCAAATAGTGCATGCGGTGATCTATGGTGAAATAGGATGGGCTGCATACGGAACCTCCAGCCTTTTGACAGAGAAATGGCAGTCCCTTGCCGTCGGCACGGAGATAAGAATCTTTCCAGCCCAAATCCTCCTGACTCGGTTCTACCATTACGGCAGCTGCACCATCTCCGAAGATCGGACAAGTTGCGCGGTCGGTGTAGTCAACGATGCTGGACATTTTATCAGCGCCACAGACGATGATTTTTTTGTAGCGCCCGCTTTGAATCATACCGGCGGCTGCATCCATGGCAAATAGAAAACCACAGCATGCTGCCTGCATGTCGATTGCAAAAGCATTCTTCATGCCCACACGACCGATTACAATTGATGATGTGGAGGGGAAATGGTAGTCGGGGGTGGTAGTGGCCACTATCAGACAGTCAACATCTTGAGGATCAGTGCCAGTTTTTTCAAGCAGCTGTTTTACAGCTTTACGCGCCATATAGCTTGTGCCCAAGCCTTCTTCATTGAGGATGCGGCGCTCCTTGATGCCAATTCTTGTCATGATCCACTCGTCGTTGGTGTCGACCATACGTGAGAGTTCTTCATTATTTAGCACGTACTCGGGGACATATCCGCCGACGCCGGTAATAACAGCATTAATCTTTTCCATATAATATGATGAATATCAGGAGGCGTATATTAAAAAAACAAAGAGGAGAACCGGGCTTGGCTGGCTACGTCCTCCTCTTGTAAGAATATTATTCAGCGATTTCTTCTTTTACAATTGCCAACTTGCCACGGTAGTAACCGCAAGTAGGACATACGGTGTGATAAATATGCCATGCACCGCAGTTGGGGCAAATAGCCATGGTTGGAGCTACGGCTTTATCGTGGGTTCTACGTTTGAGGGTTCTGGTTTTTGATTGTCTTCTTTTAGGATGTGCCATTTCTTGTTATTCTTTTAAAGTTGTTAATGTTTTATTCCTCATGTTCATTATTTGCTGTCATTTCATGAAGTCTGGTTATCATATCCTGATTACACAAACTTCTTTCATGCATCCTTTTTAAGGGAAGTGACGATTCGGATATCTCATAGATGTCCCATGAAATGTCATAAATGTTTGAACCAGCAGGTAGTTCCCTTATATCTTCTTCAATTTGCAAGGAAGCATCGCCATAATATACTTTTATATTATCGGATGTGTCTATTTCCAGGTCTAAATCGTCTAAGCAACGGTCGCATGCTACGCGAACTTCTCCTTTCAGTTTGTAGCTGACACGAAAAAAGTCACCAGCAGTTTGAGCCACGATTACAGTCACGTCCATATTGCCTCCAATAATCTCATTTTGTTCCAAGGCTTCAAAAAAGTCGTTGGACAAGTTGATTCTTAGAGGACTGGCATTATGCGCTGCTGCAAATAAATCAATATGCAAGGGATTGGTACTTGCCATAGCGGCTGCAAAGATACGTTTTTTTTATTTTGGTTAAGTAAAAAACAATGAAAAAATGAATGGGTAGATGTGAAAAGTCGGTTCATGCAATCAGCTGTCTGCTATGTGACAACTAAATAATGTCATAAATCGACTTTTCACTTCATCCATCTTAGAGGCTTTTAGTATTCCTGCCAGCACTTGATATCCAAGTCTTCAAACTTTTGTGTACAGAAAGCGTAAATGAAAGCGGAAGCCAACCGGGCATTTGTAATAAGTGGGATGTTGAGATCTATGGCGGCACGACGGATTTTGTAGCCGTTGGTGAGTTCACCGGAAGAAAGGTTCTTGGGAACATTTACTACCATGTCAATTTCTTTATTATGTAACATATCCAAAGCTTGTGGCTGCCCTTCTTCGCTAGGCCAGTATACTAAGGTGTTTTCAATGCCGTTCTCCGTGAGGTAGCGGCTCGTGCCACCTGTTGCGTAAAGTTTGTAGCCATGTTCCTTTAGCATTCGACTTGCTACCAACATTTCGGCTTTTTGCTTGCCATCGCCAGTGGAAAGAAGAATGTTCTTTTGGGGTATGCGATGTCCTACGGATAGCATGGATTTCAGGAGTGCTGTGCGGGAGTCTTCTCCCAAGCAGCCAACTTCACCGGTAGAGGCCATGTCGACACCTAACACGGGGTCTGCTTTCTGCAAGCGGTTGAAAGAGAATTGCGAAGCTTTGATGCCTACATAATCCAGATCGAAGAGACTTTTGGCCGGCTTTTCGACAGGCAGACCAAGCATAATCCGTGTGGCCATTTCAATGAGGTTGATTTTCAGAACCTTGCTGACAAACGGGAATGAACGTGAGGCTCTTAAGTTACATTCGATGACTTTTATGTCGTTTTCTTTAGCCAGGAACTGGATATTGAATGGTCCGGAAATATGTAATTCGCGGGCAATGAGCTTGGATATTTTTTTGATTCGGCGTGCTGTTTCCACATATAGTTTTTGTGGAGGGAATTGTATGGTGGCATCGCCGGAGTGTACGCCGGCAAATTCGATGTGCTCGGAAATAGCATAAGCTATAATTTCTCCATCGCGAGCAACAGCGTCCATTTCTACCTCTTTGGCATGCTGCATGAAACGGCTTACAACGACCGGATGTTTTTTTGAAACGTTGGCAGCCAATTTGAGGAAACGTTCCAATTCTTCCTGATTGGAACATACATTCATAGCCGCTCCTGAGAGTACATAAGATGGGCGTACTAAGACGGGGAATCCGACACGTTCGATAAATTCTTGAATATCATCCATGGAAGTCAGAGCGCTCCATTCTGGTTGGTCTACCCCAATTCTGTTGAGCATAGCCGAGAATTTTTCGCGGTCTTCGGCATTATCAATATAACGTGCCTGTGTACCTAATATATTGACATGTTCTTCATCCAGACGCATGGCTAGGTTGTTAGGTATTTGTCCACCTGTTGAAACTATTACGCCATAAGGACATTCCAGATCTAAAATGTCCATAACACGTTCAAAGGTTAACTCATCGAAATAAAGTCGGTCGCACATGTCATAATCCGTCGAAACTGTTTCGGGATTGTAGTTGATCATAATGGAGCGATAGCCTTCTTTGCGGATGGTGTTGAGTGCTTGTACGCCACACCAGTCAAATTCAACAGAAGAACCGATACGATAGGCACCAGAACCAAGTACGATGACCGAACGTTTGTCTTTTTCGAATTTTATATCATGGGCTATGCCATTATATGTCACATAAAGATAGTTGGTCTGAGCTGGGTATTCTGCTGCTAAGGTGTCAATTTGTTTAACGACAGGAAGGATGCCAGCTTGTTTTCGGCGGGTACGAATTGTCATACTGGCTTTTTCGATATCCATTTCTTTTTCCATGCCGACAGCACGGGCTATTTGGAAATCTGTGAAACCTTGTATCTTGGCCTTTTTTAGCAGTTCATTGCTCAACACATTAACACTGGTGCATGCGTGTAGTTCGCAGTCTGTCTGATAAATGTTATAGAGTTTTTGAAGGAACCACTTGTCTATTTTCGTTAGGTCATGAATTTGGTCAATAGTGTAACCTGCAGCGAATGCTTTCTCTATCACAAAAATGCGTTTGTCTGTAGGTTCGCGAAGGGCCTCGTCCACATTGTCGATCTTTATTTCTTTATTATCAACAAAGCCATGCATGCCTTGTCCTATCATTCGAAGTCCTTTTTGGATAACTTCTTCGAAAGTGCGTCCAATAGTCATAACTTCGCCGACGCTCTTCATAGAAGAACCGATTTCTCTGTCTACCCCACGGAATTTTCCAAGGTCCCAGCGTGGAATTTTACATACTACATAATCAAGAGCCGGTTCGAAGAACGCGGTAGTTGTTTTTGTTACGGAATTTTTAAGATCAAACAGTCCGTAGCCTAAACCTAATTTTGCTGCTATGAAAGCTAATGGGTAACCTGTTGCTTTTGAAGCTAATGCGGACGAACGGCTTAAGCGGGCATTCACCTCTATGACGCGATAGTCCTCCGATTCCGGGTCAAGGGCATATTGTACGTTACATTCTCCTACAATCCCAACATGCCGTACGATACGGATGGCTATGTCGCGTAGTTTATGATATTCGTTATTTGTGAGAGTTTGTGAAGGGGCAATTACAATACTTTCTCCGGTGTGTATGCCAAGAGGGTCAAAGTTTTCCATGTTACAAACCGTTATGCAGTTGTCGAAACGGTCACGTACCACTTCATATTCAATCTCTTTCCAGCCTTTCAGACTTTTTTCCACTAAGACCTGAGGTGAGAAGGAAAAAGCCTTTTCTGCAAGTTTCAGCAATTCTTCTTCGTTATCGCAAAAACCAGAGCCAAGGCCTCCAAGTGCATAAGCAGCGCGTAGGATGACGGGGTAGCCTAATTCAGCAGCGGCATTTTGGGCTTGTTCAATGCTCTCACAGGCTTCACTTTTAATTGTCTTAACATTTATTTCATTGAGCTTTTGGACAAAGAGCTCACGGTCTTCCGTGTCCATAATGGCTTGCACGGGTGTACCGAGTACTTGGAGATTATATTTTTCCAGAATGCCTGTTTTATAAAGCTCAACACCACAGTTAAGTGCGGTCTGTCCGCCAAAAGCCAGCATAATACCTTGCGGTTGCTCCTTTTCTATAACTTTTTCGACAAAGAAAGGAGTTACAGGAAGAAAATATATGCGGTCTGCCACGCCTTCTGACGTTTGCACTGTGGCAATATTGGGATTGATAAGAATTGTTTCTATACCTTCCTCCTTGAGCGCCTTGAGTGCTTGTGAGCCGGAATAGTCAAATTCACCGGCTTCACCGATTTTAAGTGCGCCGGAGCCTAAAAGTAATACTTTTTTTAATTCTTTCATTAGGTTCGTTCTTGAGGAGTTATAATAGATTTACGAATTCGTCAAACATGAAATAAGTGTCGACAGGTCCACTGCAGGCTTCTGGATGGAATTGTGCTGAAAACCAAGGGTTCGTTTTGTGCCGGACACCTTCGTTCGATCCGTCGTTCATATTTATATAGAGAGGTTCCCATTCAGCGGGCAGTGTTGTACTGTCGACTGCATAGCCATGATTTTGTGTGGTAACAAAACATTGCGTAGAACCAACTAAACGTACAGGTTGGTTGTGAGAACGATGACCATATTTCAGTTTGTAAATTGATGCGCCGGCAGCTTTTGAAAGCAATTGGTTACCCATACATATTCCCATGCAAGGCCGTACTTTGGGATTGTTGAGAAATTTACGGATGTTTTCCACAGTTTCTGCGCAAGTGTCAGGATCTCCGGGGCCATTAGCTAAGAAAAGACCGTCAAAATCCATTTCGTTGAAATCATAGTTCCATGGAACACGGATAACTTCAACGCCACGGCGAATAAGGCTACGTATGATATTGTTTTTTACGCCGCAATCTACAAGTACTACTTTCTTTTCTGCACCCTTGTTGTAGTGAATTATTTCTTTGCATGATACTTCTGAGACGAAATTTACGCCGGCATATTCAGCTTCAGGAATATTTTCTGGTTCATCATCAAATATGATCTTTCCCATCATTACGCCATGTTCGCGCAGTACTTTTGTCAATTCACGCGTATCTATTCCTGTAATGCCAGGTATTTGCTCACGTTTGAGCCAGTCGCCTAAGCTCTCTTGGGCATTCCAGTGACAATAAACTTCACTATAGTCTGTCACAATAAGTGCCGAAACATAAATTTTATTGCTTTCCGTGAATTCTGCCAGGCCGTTAGCACCTTCGTTAAGAGGTGGAACTCCATAATTGCCTATCAGGGGATAAGTCAGTGCCAGTAACTGGCCGGCATAAGATGGGTCTGTTAGGCTTTCCGGATATCCCATCATGGCTGTGTTGAATACCACTTCGCCCGCAACGGGCTTTTCATAACCGAACGATTTCCCATGAAACTTCGTTCCGTCGTCAAGAACTAATGTTACGTTTCGCATGCGTAATACTTTGTTGGGGTTTAATAGCTTATAGTTTAGATGCTTATGCGGTTGCCGGCAGGTTGAAGTTACCACTCGGTTGTATCAACCAATAAACTACCAAACTCTATTTTATATTTTCAGATTTCTTTTTTCTCGTAGTAATCAATGTAGGCCTCATTTACCCGTCTTATACCGCCGGGAGTTGGATAATTGCCGCTGAAGTACCAATCTCCGGGACTGTTGGGACATGCTGTATGCAGGCCATCAAGGCTTTGATATACAATTTTTATTTCAGTCGTGATACCTTCAGGCCGGAGTATTTCAGCCATTTTTTCTGAGATTTCTTCAGCAGTGAAATCTTTGTATATGGCACTCACGTGATTCACAATTTTTTCTTTCGGCAGATTTTCCTGTTGTTTGCAGCGGTGATAAATTTCTGTCAGACGCGACTGTTCACCTCGTTCTTTAATGAGAGCTACTGCAGCCTTAAAAGCTATGAATTCATCCATGTGTGACATGTCGATTCCATAATAGTCTGGGTAACGAACTTGCGGTGATGAACTGACCACTACGATGCGTTTAGGATGGAGACGATCCATAATACGGATGATACTTTCGCGTAGTGTTGTACCTCGTACAATGCTGTCGTCAATAACGACAAGGTTGTCTTTGTATGGTTGCAAACTACCGTATGTAATGTCATAGACATGAGCCGCAAGATCATTGCGGCAGTTTCCTTCCGCTATGAATGTACGCATTTTAATGTCTTTCCATGCAACCTTTTCTGCGCGAATACGCCGTGAAAGTATTTGATTTAAATTTTCAGATGTCAGTTCTTTAGGACTTAGACTGGCAATGACTTCTGATTTCTGCAGGTTAAGGTAATCATCCAAGCCTGCCAACATACCGTAGTAAGCTGCTTCTGCCGTGTTGGGGATGTAGGAGAACACCGTGTTGTCCAGTTCATAGTTGATGGCTTTCAGAATAGGCTTAACCAAAGAACGTCCTAATTCTTTTCTTTCCTGGTAAATGTCTTTGTCGGAACCGCGACTGAAGTAAACCCTCTCAAATGCGCAAGCGGCATAATTTTTTTGAGGAATAATCTGTTCCGTGCGCAAAACACCATTTTTATTGACGAACAGAGCTTCGCCCGGTTTTAACTCCTTGATATCTGTAACTTCTGTGTCAAAGGATGTCTGTATCACCGGACGTTCAGAGGCTACCACCGCCACTTCTTCATCGCAATACCAGAATAATGGGCGAATTCCCCAAGGATCGCGTAATGTGAACATTTCTCCGCTGCCTGTTACTCCACAGACAGCATAGCCGCCGTCCCACATGGGCGATGCTGTACGAAGGACATTGGCTAAGTTGATGTTCTCTTCAATGTAATGAGTGATGTCGGTGTTTTTTAATCCTTCGTCAAGAGCTTTATTAAAGAGGCGTTCGCTTTCCCTGTCAAGTCTGTGGCCTAATTGTTCCAGCAAAATGTACGTGTCCGACACCATGCGCGGGTGTTGCCCTGTTTTCGACATACTGTGAAATATATCTTCAACGTTGGTCATGTTGAAGTTGGCACATATACAAAGGTTCTTTGCACGCCAATTATTACGTCGCATAAAAGGGTGAACATAAGAAAGGCCACTCTTGCCGGTGGTTGAATACCGGAGGTGGCCCATATAAATTTCTCCCGCAAATGGCAAATGGCAACTTGCAAAGGACGTATCTGCTAATTGCTCCGCGGTGTAATTCTTGAATTTGGAATGTACAGCACCAAAAATTTCTTCTATGGCTCCTGTGCCTAAAGCTCTTTCACGAAAGAAAAATTCTTCTCCCGGATTGGCTTTTGTTTTAACACAAGCTAATCCGGCTCCCTCTTGTCCGCGGTTATGTTGTTTCTCCATCATGAGATAGAGTTTGTTTAAACCATACATCCAAGTACCGTATTTATTCTGGTAGTAGTCTAGTGGCTTCAGTAGTCGCACCATCGCAACGCCGCATTCATGTTTCAGAGGTTCCATCTGTTTTTCTCTTTTGCTTTGTTTCCAGCCCTCAGAGCAAATATTTAATCCGCATAATGAACATCCCATTCATTTTTCGGGCTGACTGCAAAGTTAAACATTTATTTCCATTCATTTCTTTTTCTTTTGTGTAATTTGAGAGATTTAATGGAAAAACTCGAAACCATTGTACAGGCATCCTGAAGTGTAATATATAATCTTTATCTTTGCGAGTAATTTATAAAACGGAATGAAAGCAGCATTATTTGATTTAGATGGTGTCATAGTGGATACGGAGTCACAGTATACCAGATTTTGGACTGAAGTCCGTGATATTTTTTTGCCCGGTAATGATCATTTTCCTTTGCAGATTAAAGGACAGACATTAACTTATATTCTTTCGTCCTTTTTTCCGGATGAGGGAGTGCGTCAGCAGATTTGCGGACTTTTGAGAAAATTTGAGGAAAACATGACATATCAGTATATTTCAGGAGCGTTAGCCTGGGTAAGCAGACTGTCGGAAAGTGGAGTGCCTACTGCTATTGTTACCAGCTCCGATAAAGAGAAAATGTCTCATCTCTATAAAAATCATCCCTCTTTCGATAGGCTTTTCACCGCTATTCATACTGCAGAGCATGATGTCCGTTCCAAACCGGCTCCCGATTGTTATTTATCAGCAGCCGACACATTAGGCGTGCGACCCGATGAATGTGTGGTTTTCGAAGATAGTTTCAATGGCGTCAAAGCCGGAAAGGCTTCCGGTGCCTTTGTGGTTGGATTGGCCACGTCTAATTCCAAAGAGGATTTGTTACCGTATTGCGATATTGTAGTCGAAGATTTTGCAGCAGAGAATCTTATTGAAATAGAAGAATTATTTCCTCAATTAAAAAAATAAATGTAATGGCAGGATATTTAGTGGAAGACAGCCGGAAAGTAACAACACTCCGGCTCAAAGAAATGAAGTCGCAAGGAAAAAAAATAGCGATGTTGACTTCTTACGATTTTACCACAGCAACTATAGTCGATGCAGCAGGTGTGGATGTCATTCTGGTTGGTGATAGTGCTTCAAATGTAATGGCTGGCAATCAAACAACATTGTCCATTACGCTTGACCAGATGATTTATCATGCTAAGTCGGTTGTTCGGGGCGTCCAGCGGGCATTAGTCGTTTGTGACATGCCGTTCGGTACTTATCAGGTAAGCCCGCTTGAAGGGGTCAGCAATGCCATCCGTATCATGCAGCAAACTGGTTGCGATGCCTTGAAACTGGAAGGAGGTGTGGAAATCATAGATGTAATCCGTAAGATTATCGATGCCGGTATTCCTGTAATGGGCCATCTGGGATTAACACCACAGAGTATTAATAAATTTGGCACTTATGCCGTAAGAGCAAAAGATATGGCGGAGGCTGAGAAATTACTTCAGGATGCAAAACTTCTGGCAGAGGCCGGTTGCTTTGGACTTGTTCTTGAAAAAATACCAGCAGCACTTACTCAAAAAGTTGTTGAAAGTGTAGATATTCCTGTCATCGGCATTGGAGCCGGAGCTGCAGACGGACAAGTGCTTGTTGTCGATGATATGTTGGGTAAGAATAAAGGTTTCAGTCCGAAGTTCCTGCGCCGTTATGCCGATTTGCATACGGTAATTACTGATGCGGTCGGCTCTTATGTCTCGGATGTCAAGAACAGTAGTTTTCCGGACAGTACGGAATGTTATTGAGCGGAAGTGGTGTGTTGTAGAAGCGTAGAATTGTTTTGATTCGATTGATCATAACTCCCTTTCTGTAGAATATAAAAGGTTGCTTCGCTAAGCGGAGCAACCTTTCTATTGTAAAATGCAGTGTCTTTAATTTATTCTGCACGCAGAGTAAAACGGCTGAAAGCTGTTACCGTACATTCTTTGTCAGCCTGTTTCAGGTAGTCAGATACAGACAATTTGCTGTCCTGAATAAATTCCTGATTCAAAAGGCATGCTTCCTTGTAGAACTTCTGCATACGGCCTTGGGCGATACGCTCGATCATGTTCTCAGGTTTACCTTCCTGACGGGCTTTGTCGGCAGCGATTTCATATTCTTCTTTGCGTACTTTCTCAGGTACATCGGCTTCACAAAGAGAAACGGGGTTCATGGCAGCAACCTGCATGGCTACGGCATGACCGTAAGCAGCGTCTACCTCTTTGTTAAGGGCAACCATGGTGCAAAGCATATTCTTTCCCTGGTGGTTATAGCAAGAGATATTGTCGCTTTCAATTACAAAGTAACCGTCAAGTTCCATTTTTTCTCCTGTGATACCGCTACGGTCTGTAACAGCTTCAGCCACTGTGCCGTTACCCATAGGAAGGTTCTTTACTTCCTCAAGAGTTTTGCACTTGTTGGCTACAGCCGCGTCCAGAATAGCTTGGGCCAATTTCACGAAGTCTTCGTTTTTGGCTACGAAGTCAGTTTCACATTTCAAAGCGATGATGGCGCCAAAGCCGTTCTCTGCCTTGCAGAGTACTGCACCTTCGGCAGCTTCACGGTCTGAGCGTTTGGCTGCAACAGCCTGGCCTTTTTTACGGATAATTTCGATGGCGCCTTCGATGTCGCCATTTGACTCAGCCAGAGCTTTTTTGCAGTCTCCGAGACCTGCACCGGTCATGGTGCGAAGTTTCTTGATATCTTCTAATCCTACACCCATTGTAGTATTTTCTCTTAAATGTTACTAATATTATTCGGCTTTAGCCTCTTCCTTGGTTTCTTCAGTTTCGGCTACAGCTTCCTCTTTCTCAACGCGAGCTTTGGCGCTGCGCTTGCGGGCTGGCTTTTCGCCTTCGCCTGCAGCTTCGGTGTCAACCTTTTCGGCCTTGCGCTCTTCAACACCTTCGGCGATAGCTGCGCAGCAGGCGTCAAGAATCACCTCGATGCTCTTGTTGGCGTCATCGTTGGCAGGGATCAAGAAATCTACGCAGTTGGGATTGGAATTGGTATCGACAATGCCGAATACGGGAATACCCAAGCGCTGAGCTTCTTTAACTGCGATATGTTCTTTGCATACATCGACAATGAAGAGTGCGGCCGGCAGTTTGTTCAAATCGGCGATAGAACCAAGGTTCTTTTCCAATTTGGCGCGTTGGCGGGAAATTTGGAGAATCTCGCGTTTTGAGAGATTGGAGAATGTACCGTCGTTCATGAGCTTGTCAATATTGGCCATTTTCTTGACAGCTTTACGAATCGTGGGGAAGTTGGTGAGCATACCGCCCGGCCAACGTTCCGTAACGTACGGCATGTTAACGGAAGTGGCTTTTTCTGCCACTACTTGTTTGGCTTGTTTCTTAGTAGCTACAAAAAGAACCTTGCGGCCGGATTTGGCAATTTGCTTCAGCGCTTCAGCTGCCTCGTCAATTTTTGCTACGGTCTTGTGAAGGTCTATGATGTGAATGCCGTTACGCTCCATGAAGATGTAAGGAGCCATGGCGGGATTCCACTTGCGTTTGAGGTGGCCAAAGTGGCAGCCGGCCTCTAATAATGTTTCAAAATTTGTTCTAGACATTTTGATAATTGTTTGTTCGTTTACTTTCTTTTTAGTTGGGCCATGTTTGTTTCATGGCATTTTTAGTTCAACCAACTGATGGGTAGTTCATCAAAATAGCATTTTGAAATCCCATCAATTTAGATGCTAAACGTAATCCAGCAGTAAAAGGCCGATATTAACGTTTACTGAACTGGAAGCGACGACGTGCCTTGGGACGACCCGGTTTCTTACGTTCAACCTCACGGGAGTCACGTGTCATGAAGCCTTCGGCGCGGAGGGCTTTCTTGTCTTCTGCGTTTACTTTTACCAAAGCACGGGCAATAGCAAGGCGGAGTGCCTGGCTCTGGCCGGTGAAACCGCCGCCGTTAAGATTAACCTTGATGTCGTATTTTTCAGCAACGTTGAGGAGCGTCAATGGCTGTTTAACAACGAACTGGAGAATAGAAGAAGGGAAATATTCTGTCAAATCTCTCTTATTGATGGTGATCTTTCCAGTACCTTCCGTCATGTAAATGCGGGCGATGGCACTTTTGCGACGACCTAATGCATTAATCATTTCCATATATGCGATGATTATTTATACAAGTTAATATCAATTGCTTTGGGACTCTGTGCCTCGTGTTTGTGATCGCCACCTTCATAAACATACATGTTGCTGAGGAGCTTGGCACCAAGACGGTTCTTGGGGAGCATGCCCTTCACCACACGGCGCAGAAGTTTGTCGGCTCCGTTGGGTTTGGCCATGATGCTGGCAGGTGTGTGTTCGCGCTGACCGCCGGGATAGCCGGTATAGGTATAGTAAACGCGGTCGTTCCACTTGTTGCCGGTGAGTCTTACCTTGTCGGCATTGATAATGATAACATTGTCACCACAGTCTACGTGAGGAGTGAAGTTAGGTTTGTACTTACCACGCAGGAGCTTGGCTACTTTCGTGCAAAGGCGACCCAAAACCTGATCGGTGGCGTCTACAACCACCCATTCTTTGTTTACGGTCTCTTTGTTCGCAGAAATGGTCTTGTAACTTAAAGTGTCCACTTTCTTTGTTTTTAATTTTTTGTAACTACTAATTTTTTATCTGTTCTGCAAGTCTTTAAGCACTGTTGCGACTGGCCAATGGAAGCAGCAGTTTCAACATGCAGTAAAACAGGTTTTTAGCCTGTTTTGATAATAATCGGCGTGCAAAATTACCATTTTTTTGTAAAATGACCAATAGAGTGTTGTAAAAAGTTTTAAATATATTTTAGGATGATTCGGGTTTTAAGTCTCCGGATAGGGATGTGTTGTTAATGAGGCGGTTGGCGTTTGGTAATAGTTTTGTTGTGTGAATATGTTGATTGAAGTGTGAATGTTGTGTGGGGCTGTGTGATGGATTGTAATTTTATGGCATTGATTTTTTTCGTGTTCTTGTCTTGAAAAGTGAGTGCCTGCGCTTTTAACATAATTTGCTTTTGGCTGGAAAATGTCGTATCTTTGCAATAGCGGGCGGGACTTTTCATGTGAAAGTTCCGTTTTTTTGTATGTTTTTCGGCGTGTCCCAGTGGCTTTTTATTGCTTTTTCTTTTTTAAATTCCGATACGGGGAATTTAAATTTCCCGTATTTGTGTTGAAATTCCAATACGGGCTTTTTGATCTCTAATATTTATAACCTATATTTTAACATACCGAAATGTAATGGAAAGTTAAATATGTTAAATTTGTAGCGGGGGAGAAAGTCGTATTCCTTTTCCTTTCTTTTGTATTTTTGGTTTTAGCGTATAAAATGCTATCCGGATGTGTTTGAGAAGTAGAAAATGATGTGAAAAAGAATAATAGGAGAAAGTAGATAATGTTGCCGTTTCTTTGTTAGAAACGGGTATTTTCCCGCAAAATTAGTAAATAAAATATAAATACCAAAATATTCTCAGGCAATTACGACTAAGTATCCAAAACCGCCTTTTTAAAAAATTGCAACCATCTCATTTTGTGATATTTACAAATCATTCAATAAAAACGCAGAACTTACACAACAGAGAACTTCATTTACACTTTTGAAATTACACCCAATCTATGTTCCATCTCTCTTGCATGCAACCCTACATTAAACGAGGGCTTATTTATCACCTCAAGCATTCATTAAAACAACTCTATATATTTATTATCAAACGATTACAAACAAAACAAAAGCCATATCCATTCCTATTTTTACCCGTTTCTAACAAAGAACCGCGTATAGGTTTCTAACAAAGAAACGTGTGTATGAGGGATCGGTTAATGTTAGATAATGATTTGACATATAGTTATTTGGAATCGTTTCTGTCAGGTTTGTACCTTTCAAGTGACGTTTATTCTTTGGTGTCGGGCGCGGAGGTTGCGGTTTGTCTTCACGAACTTCATGCCTGTGGCCTTGACGGCAGTCTTCCTTCCGGTCTTCGTTTTTCCCTTTCGCGCCTTGAGAGCCTTTTCGGTGTTCTTGAGGAGGCTTTTGCGTGCGGCAGCGCCTTCGTGTGTCGCTGCGACTTGCTTTATGGGATGTATCTTCTCAGCCATAGCGCGGTGGAGAGTCCGTTTCCTTCTGTCGGTTCTAAGGCTTGCGTTGGTTTTTCCCGCTCCTGCTCCACGGGGTTGTCTGAATTGCTTGATGCTGCCGCGTCTTGTTCGGAGTCTTTGCACAGTGCGGCCCTCGACCGTGTTCTGGTGATGTCGCTTGCCCCCTATGGGGCGGTGGATTCCCGCTGCGGGCGGCTTCTTGAGAGTCACCTCCGTTTCTATGCGCTTTCCCAGCGCTCTGACGGGGGATGGCCGCTGGGTTCTTCTGATGGGGGCGATGTGGCACTGCGTCGCCTGGAGGTGTTGCGCCTGAATGCCATGCTTCTGGGGGATTTGTCGTATGATGAGGTGCTTTCCCTTGGTGAGCGTTTCTATGGGGTCGGCGTTGCTGGCAGCCGCTCTCATGCGGCGGTTCGTCATGCGCGCGATCTTTCCTCGGCTGTTTTCTCTTGTGCGGAGGCTTCGGCTTTTGTCTGAGCCTTTTCACGGGCGTCTCCGGTCTTTTCCGGCATTTTTGCCGGTCCTTCCCTTTGGGATTTTATATTCGGTTATGAGAGAGTATTCAGGCTCTGATTCCTGTAAGTCGTTGATTCCTGCCGGTTTGTATAGCCAGCGGGGAGCCGGAGGAATGTCCTCCGCTCTTTCCGGCATCGGTGAGGGGGAGGCTGTTTCTGAAGACGGGGAAGTCGGAGCGGAGGAGCATTGGTGGGCTATGAGCGCGGTTTACAACCGTTCCCTTCAGGCCTCTTCTTTCCTTTCCCTGAGAGGCATCGAACATTACGTGCCTCTTCGGGTGGTTCTCCGTCTTCGGGGAGGGCGTAAGGTGCGCGAGGAGGTTCCCGCTGTCTCCAATCTGATATTCATTCGCTGTTCCGCTTCTGTGGTCCGTTCCCTGAAAGTTTCTCTGCCTTATCTGCAATATCTCACGTGCCGCGATTCCGGACGCCCGAAGGGCCGTCCTATCGTTGTTCCCTCCCACCAGATGTCCTCCTTCATTTCCTTGTCATCCAGCGGGGCGGAGCGTGCTGACCTTCTTTATTTTCGGCCTGAGGAACTGGACATTTCCCGCGGTGTGCGTGTGCGTCTCCACGGAGGTGCTCTCGATGGGGTGGAGGGAACCTTCCTGAAGGTGACCGGCGCCCGCGAGCGACGGGTGGTGGTGGTGCTCGACGGCGTACTGGCCGTGGCGGCATCTGTCAGGCCGGAGTTTGTCGAGGTGATGGGATGAGCGGCGATAAATGATGAATTATAAATAAAAATATAGGATAAAAGTTTGATTTTATGCAGACAGTCATGCTCGTTTTCGGGACCCGTCCTGAGGCTATAAAGATGGCGCCTTTGGTGAAGGCTTTCCAAAGTCATCCAACTGAGTTTAATACGCAGGTCTGTGTCACAGGCCAGCATCGTGAGATGCTGGATCAGGTTCTTCATCTGTTTGATATAGTACCGGATTATGATTTGAATATTATGAAACAGGGACAGGACCTTTATGACGTGACGGCGCGGGTGCTGACCGGCATGCGGGACGTGCTGGATAAGGCACGTCCTGATATCGTTCTTGTACATGGCGACACGACAACAAGTACTGCGGCGGCTTTGGCGGCATTTTACCGGCAAATTCCGGTAGGACATGTTGAAGCCGGATTGCGCACATATAATATATATAGTCCCTGGCCCGAAGAGATGAACCGGCAGATAACCGGACGTATTGCGACTTACCATTTTGCTCCTACGGAATTGAGCCGTGAGCACCTGATGTCTGAAGGTGTCAAGGATGAAAACATTGTGGTGACTGGCAATACTGTCATTGATGCGTTGTATTGGGTGGTGGAGAAGATAAAAAGTGATGCTGCTCTCAATGCCGGCCTTAAGGCAACGCTTTCCGGTGCCGGCTATGATATCAGCCGTGCCGAGAGTGGCCGCCGGCTGGTTTTGATTACCGGACATCGCCGTGAGAACTTTGGCGATGGTTTCATTTCAATGTGCAAGGCTATCAAATTTCTGACGAAGCGTTATCCTGATGTGGATTTCGTATATCCTATGCACTTGAATCCCAATGTCCGTCGGCCTATTCATGAAGTTTTTGGTGACGAACTGGAAGGGTTGGGAAATATGTTCTTTATAGAACCGTTGGAATACCTGAGTTTCGTCTGTCTGATGGAAAAGGCTGATATCGTTCTGACTGACAGCGGGGGTATTCAGGAAGAAGCTCCCGGCTTGGGCAAACCGGTATTGGTTATGCGCGATACAACCGAGCGCCCTGAAGCGCTCGCTGCCGGTACTGTGCGACTTGTCGGTACGGACTATGAGAGGATAGTAGGAAGTGTCAGCGAACTTCTGGATGACACCGGGGCTTATGATAAAATGAGCCGGTCGGTTAATCCCTATGGTGACGGAAAGGCTTGCGGAAGAATTGTAAAATCGTTGTCCACTGGTCATTGAAGAACTTTTTAAAAAATATATAATGGTAAACGTAATAGGATTGGGCTATATAGGTCTTCCCACAGCTCTTATGATGGCATCTCATGGAGTAGAGGTTGTCGGGACAGACTATAATAAGAATTTGGTAGAAACTCTCAATGCCGGTCATACAACATTCAAGGAGGATGGTCTTGACGCGCTTTTTCAGGAAGCTTTGAAGGGAGGGGTCAGATTTTCAACAGAATATCAGAAAACAGATATGTACATCTTGTCTGTTCCTACTCCTTATGATAAATTCAGCAAGAAAGTCGATGCGTGCTTTGTGGTTGATGCGGTCAAAAGTGTGTTGAAAGTCTGTGAGAAAGGCACTACGGTTGTCATAGAGTCAACCGTCAGTCCCGGAACGATAGACAGGTATGTCCGTCCGATAATAGAGGAGAGCGGCTTCATCATAGGGGAGGACATTCATCTGGTGCATGCTCCCGAACGCATCATTCCCGGCAATATGGTCAATGAGCTTCTTCATAACAACCGTACCATAGGCTGTGACAATAAGGAGATAGGTGAGAAAGTAAAGCAGTATTATGCCAGTTTCTGCCGGGGAGAAATAGTAGTGACAGACATACGTTCGGCAGAGATGTCTAAAGTCGTGGAAAATACCTTCCGTGCAGTCAACATTGCTTTTGCTAATGAACTTTCCCGCATCTGCCGGCACGATAATATGGATGTTTATGAAATCATCCGTATTTGCAACATGCACCCGCGTGTCAATATCCTGCAACCCGGACCCGGCGTCGGAGGGCATTGTATTTCAGTTGACCCATGGTTCCTGGTAGGTGATTATCCACAACTGGCCAAAGTAATAGACGAGTCAATGAAGACAAACGACAGTCAGCCTACTTTTGTTCTCAACCGTATTTATGAGATTATGAAAGAAAACGGCATTACCGACAACCGGCGTGTGGGGCTTTATGGGCTCACTTACAAGGAAAATGTGGATGACTTCCGCGAGTCTCCCACACTTCAGCTTTTGGAGGCGCAGGAACGCCACCTCGCCCGTCCGTTAAAATGTTATGATCCTTTTTTGGAGAATGTGAAAATAGCAGAAAATCAGTATTCTGATTTTGATGAATTCCTGGAGGAAACCGATATGGTCGTGATTATGGTTAAGCATGACCACATTGGCATGAACTGGGACAAACTTAAAGGCAAAGTCGTGTTGGACTGTTTCAATATTTGTCCGCTTGAGGGAGTTTATCATATTTGATTTTTCTGAAGTTCTGCGAAAATGATAGGATATGATACAAAGTAAACAGGACCTCAAAACGTTCTTAGAGAAAGACAGACAGGCATTGGGCATTCCAGCCCAATGCAAACGTCCTCGTTGGTTATGGGGAGATGATATTTGGAAATTCCAAAGAGCGTTACGATACCATGAATACCATTCAAATGTTAAACGGGGGGTATTCTGACGAAAATTAAAAAAACATATTGGGGGTATCGCCACTATAAGCTAGGTCTCCGCTTAGGGTTGCAGATTCCTTGTAATGTATTTGATTATGGTTTGCGTATCAATCATTATGGCTTGATAGTTGTAAATGGCGGAAGCCGCATCGGTAAATTTTGTGATATCCATCAGGGTGTGAACATCGGAACATCTTTCAGAGGAGGCGCGCCACAGTTGGGGGACAACTGCTGGATAGGTCCGGGAGCGAAGCTGTTTGGTGACATTACGATAGGTAATGAAGTGGCGATAGGTGCCGGAAGTATTGTCGGCAAGTCCTTTGAAAAAGATGATATAACAATAGCCGGATGTCCCGCAAGGAAAATTAAAGACACTGGGACTATCTATAAGCGGAAATGATGGGGACATGCCTTGATTGAATTTTAACTCAGATATTCTATTTTATGCAACGGATTACAGTCGGGCAAAGTCATGCCGTCAGCGTGCTCAGAGTTTTGGCCATGACAGCCATATTGGTTTGTCATATCTTACAGTCGTATGACAATCAGTGGGCTTGGGTGCTGAATGTAGGAGTACAGATATTTCTCGTTCTAAGTGGATTCCTTTATGGGCATAAAAATGTAGATAACTGGAGAATATGGTTTTCTTCCAGATTAAGGAAGTTGTATGTTCCCTTTGTACTGTTTGCTGTCTTATGCTTGGGAATAATGAAAGCTTTCACGGAAACTTCTGTGAAATTGAGGGATCTGATTGTCTATCTCTTTGACATGCAAGGCATTTTCGGGGGGGTAAATGGGCTAAATCACTTGTGGTTTATGACAGCCATAGCTTTGTGTTATGTGGTGACTCCAATTCTCCAACAATTGAAGGATAAAGCCGGCCTTGTCTTTAGCATTCTCTTGATAATAGGTATTGCAGAATATGGGTGGATACATTTCAAATTAAATCAATATGCCTGGATATGGTTGTATGCCATAGGCTATTTTTTTACAAACCTGTCATGTGAAAAATTAAGGATATGGGTATTGTCCGGTATAATTATTGTGGCAGTTGCCTTAACCCTTATTTTGGATTGGAACATTTTGTTAGAGTATGATAACCCTCTCAATAGGCTTTGGCATGATGTTGCAGGTTTGGCTTTGTGCTTAGGAGGGATAAAGTTATTAGAACAGGTGCCACTAAGTAAATTGATGAAGGTATTAAAGCCATTTGATGCGAATAGTTTTTATGTTTACATTACTCATCACGTTTATCTTTTAGGGCCATTGGCCGTAATCCCTTTGATTTCGGAACCAATATATGCCGTGTCGTCAGCTCTGGTGTTGACTGCATTATCTGCCTGTGTGCTGCTGCATATCTCTGATTATATGAATCGGTTGATTCAAAAATAAAATTTAGAGCAACGGATAAATGCCGGAGTGAGAATGAAGAAATAAAAATGGAAAAATTCATTAGTTCAACACGCATTGCAAAAAATACATGTTACCTGTATTTTAGGATGTTGTTTAAGATATTGGTAACATTATATACATCGCGCGTTATCCTTGATGTTATTGGAATCCAAGATTTTGGTATCTATAATGTCGTAGCTGGTGTTGTCGCATTGTTAGGCTTTGTAAACTCATCAATGGCTATTTCTGTTCAACGGTATTTGTCCTTTGAGATAGGTCGGGGAGGTTCTCTAAAGCAGTTGAATACCATTTTCAGTATGGCTGTAGTTATACATTTGCTTATTGCTTTAATTGTAGTTGCTGGTACTGAGATTTTAGGAAAATATCTGTTTGAATATTTATTGAACATACCGCCGGATAGATACGATTCAGCTTACATCTTATTTCATTTTACAATATTAACTTGTGGACTTTCTATTATTCAAGTTCCTTATATGGCGTTGTTGATATCTCATGAAAGAATGAATGCATACGCTTATATAGGTATACTTGAGATGGTGTTGAGGCTGGTTGCCGTATATGCTCTCTTAGGTGTCTCCTATGATAAATTACCTTGTTATGGCTTCTTCTTATTGCTGATCGGAATCATTGTATCTTTCCTTTATTATTACTGTGCTAAAAAACAGATTTCACAGATACGGGTAACACTGACTTGGAATAAGAAAATATTTAAAGACCTTCTGAATTTTGCTTCATGGAGTGCGCTGGGAGAATTTGCTTGGGCTGGGACCGGACAGGGAGTTAACATCTTGCTAAATGTTTTTTTCTCTCCAGTTGTCAATGCAGCCCGTGCCGTAGCGCAGCAGGTAATTTCCGGAATCATGCAATTTGTCATCAATTTTCAAACAGCCATTAATCCTCAGATCGTAAAATCATACGCAGCGGGTGAGACGCGGAAAATGATGATATTGACTAATAAGGGCATTTTGTACTCTTATTATTTGTTGCTGATGATGAGTTTTCCCATACTTATTAACATTGATTTTGTATTGAGAATATGGTTGAAGAATGTTCCTTTATATAGCAATGTGTTTTGTACGTTGGCTATAATAGGTGCGATGATAGACAGCCTGTCAAATTTGTTGGCCACAGTGGCAAAAGCTTATGGGAAAATCAGGAATTATCAGTTGGCGGTTTCCTTAATTTTGTTTTTGAACTTGCCATTTTCGTATATCGCTTTAAAGTTTGGTGCTCCTGCCTATGCTGTATATTGGGTTTATCTGGGTGTTTCGTTTTTTCTACTCATTGCGCGGTTGCTGTTACTGAAGCGCATGGTTGCTTATGATATAAAAAGTTTTGTTTTGAATGTGTTGTTGAAAATTTTAGTAGTAACAGCCATTGCCATACCATTACCCATTATCGTAAAGCATTTGTTACCTGATTCTTGGTCAACTTTCGTTTATAGTACATTGCTTTCTCTGTTATGTATTTCCAGTGTAGTGTTTACTGTTGGTATTGGTACGAAGGAAAAGAACCTGATAAAACATAAGATATTATTTATATTACGAAGATAAGGATGATGAAGACTGCAACAGTAACTTGGATTTCTTATAATAATTGCGGAACTTTTCTTCAGGCTTATGCGTTACAACATATTGTCGAGAAATTGAAATGCTGTAATGTTATTCTTGACGATCAGTCGAAATTGTTAGTCCAATATAGGCCAAAGAGAAACTTGGTAGGTATTGCTAAGGCTATAAAAAACAAGCTACAGCTTTTTCTTATGCGTGATTATTTGCATCGTGTGAATAGCTCGTATAGTCGATTCCGTGAGTTGTACTTGAAACTGGAAAATCCAGAAACAATCGCAGATGATATAGATATTTACATTTGCGGGAGCGATCAAATATGGAATCCTTCTCTGAGGTTTAATTCTTATTATTATTTGGATTTCACAGAGAAAACAAAAATAGCCTATGCTCCAAGTATTGGAAGTGATGTAGTTACGGAAGAATGGATGGCAAATGCATTACCTTTAATTAAGCGATTCGCCCATCTGTCTGTAAGAGAAGAACAGGGAGCAGCCATACTTTCTCGATTGACAGGTACTGAAGTCCCTTCAGTGTCAGACCCGACACTATTGCTGCCTAGAGCGGATTGGGAAAAACTATGTGCTGACGAAACGTGCATAAAATCAAAGAACTATGTTTTCTGTTATATGCTTACCCCTAATAAGGCATATTTAAACATCGTACATGATTATTGCAGGGCAAAAGGTTTGGATTTGGTTATGATGGGTATCCATTTGAAGTATAGAAAGTGTGCCGCTGAGGTATTGTGGGGTGGTCCGTCAGAATTTCTGACAGCTATCAGAAATGCCACAACTGTCATAACTGATTCATTCCATGCGACAGTGTTTTCAATTATTTT
The DNA here is from genome assembly GCF_002933955.1 of Prevotella sp. MGM2. Classification (GTDB taxonomy): domain Bacteria; phylum Bacteroidota; class Bacteroidia; order Bacteroidales; family Bacteroidaceae; genus Alloprevotella. The sequence continues at coordinate 1,559 of NZ_BEWW01000047.1, read as the reverse complement.
CGGTAAAAACTTTTATACGTTTCAACGCTTTAGTGAAAATGATAAATCAAGCCAAAATTCAAGACTCCTCAATTTATTCCAAAAGTTAAATATACGTGGTCGTTTTGTAAAGGACAACAACTGGGATGTAATTGAAGAACTGGATTATCCGGATATTTATGAAAGGTTGGATAGGGAAAAGGATTTTTCAATCAACTATTTGCAAACCGCTTTGACAAAATAGTTATGGAGGAAATTTGTTCGCGTGAAAAATGTACAGGATGCTCAGCCTGTTATAATGTGTGTCCGAAATCAGCCATCTCAATGGTTGAGTCCGGTGCGGCGGGTTATGTTTATCCACAAGTCGATGCTTCAAAATGTATAGACTGCAATCTTTGTCGGAAAGTATGTCCCGTATTTCATCCGGTTAATTTGAATGAGCCTTTGAAAGCCTATGCGGCAACTTGTAAGAATGAGTCTCATTTAGTAGGAAGTGCTTCTGGGGGAGCCGCCAGCAGCATCGCAGAGATAATTATAAGAAACGGTGGGGTGGTCTATGGGAGTGTTATGCTCAATTATAAGAATGTCTCTCATTGTAGGTTCACTTCAGTGGAAGAGATGTACATGATGCGTGGGTCCAAGTATGTGCAAAGTTCTATAGGATCTACCTACAGGCAGGCGAAGGAGGATTTAAAAGCCGGTAAGGACGTCTTATTTACAGGAACAGCCTGTCAGATAGCTGGTTTGAGAAACTATCTTCATCGTGATTATGAGAATCTCTGGTGTTTGGATCTTGTCTGTCATGGTGTCCCTTCTCAAAAACTATTGCGTGACAATGTCGAGTTTATTTACGCGCAATGCGGTCAGACACCGGCTAGAGAGTTGAAAGTACATTTTCGTGATATACTTTCAACCCAAACCTCAAATCTCGATTTGAGGTTTGGTGTTTTCACAGAAAACACCATACCTCGTAAGTTGCAGATTTTTCCTAAGAACACCTATATCACAGCTTTTATGGCAGGTCTTACATTTAGGGAAAATTGCTATAGTTGTCCTTATGCTCAGCCTAAACGGACAGCGGATATAACCGTTGCGGATTTTTGGGGGTATCTGGGAAATGAAATTCCATCAGGATGGGGCATTTCATTATTGTTACCTTCATCAGCTAAGGGATTGGCATTGTGCGAAAAGGTCTTGCCATATATGAACTTTGAAGAGCGCCCTGTGAATGAGGCTGTGAAAGGCAACGGACAATTGCAGCACCCAAGTCTCCGTCCGGAAGAACGTGACAGGTTTCTCATTGAATATGAAAGAATAGGTGATCAATGCTATAAACCTCTTTTGAAATCTTATTTGAGGAAATATAGAAAAAGGCAATTAAAAGAATTAATAAGAAAAATAATTCATTCCACTCCTGTGTCATCTTTTGTGTGGAATAAGTTACGTCATAATAAATAATTTTATGATACCCAAGAAAATTCATTATTGTTGGTTCGGTCGCGGTCCGCTTCCCGAATTAGCGCGCAAGTGTATCGCTTCATGGCGCAAATATCTTCCTGAATATGAAATAAAGGAATGGA
>NZ_BEWW01000046.1 GCF_002933955.1 Prevotella sp. MGM2 | reverse complement strand
AGGTGCGTTAGTTCAGTTGGTTAGAATACATGCCTGTCACGCATGGGGTCACGGGTTCGAGTCCCGTACGCACCGCTTATAAGGGAAGGCTCCTTAGCTCAACTGAATAGAGCATCTGACTACGGATCAGAAGGTTATAGGTTTGAATCCTATAGGAGTCACAAAATATAAGGCTCCTTAGCTCAACTGAATAGAGCATTTGACTACGGATCAAAAGGTTATAGGTTTGAATCCTATAGGAGTCACATAGTCCTGCAAGAAGCGGGACTTTTTTGTTTTATTTACCTAAGGCGGATGTCGTAATATCTTTAAAAGAGGATAGTTTTCTGATAAAGGAATTATTAATAGAAGGATTTTCACTATTTTTATAACGCAGATATAGATAATTGGTGTAATTTTGCCGCTAAAAAGAATAAAGGTGTATAAGAAAGCAGAACTTTAAGTTCTCCGTTTTCGAAAATAAAATTATCTTAAAAATAAGAATATGGCAGAACCTGTTGATATTCGTGCGCTTAACGCGATGATAGAAAGCCGGTCGGGCTTTATTACAGATTTGACAACCGGTATGAACCGCACCATTGTGGGGCAAAAGCACTTGATAAATTCCCTGCTTATCGGTTTGCTTAGTGACGGACATATTCTTTTGGAAGGTGTTCCGGGGTTGGCCAAAACTTTGGCAATAAAAACATTGGCAGGACTTGTTGAAGGTGAATTCAGCCGTTTGCAATTTACGCCGGATCTTTTGCCGGCTGATGTTGTTGGTACGATGATCTATAGTCAGAAGACGGAAACTTTTTCAGTAAAAAAAGGCCCGGTATTTGCTAATTTTGTGCTGGCTGATGAGATAAACCGTGCTCCGGCAAAAGTGCAGAGCGCGCTTCTTGAAGCCATGCAGGAACATCAGATTACTATTGGCGATGATACATGGGCATTGCCTGACCCGTTTTTAGTAATGGCTACGCAAAATCCGATAGAGCAGGAGGGGACATACGCTTTGCCGGAAGCGCAAGTGGACCGTTTTATGCTCAAGGTTATGGTGGGATATCCAACAATAGAAGAAGAAAAGAGCATTGTACGCAGTCATCTTGACGGCAGTATCGCCGCGGAAGTAAAACCTGTGACAGATGTTCGGCGTGTCGTGGAAGCACGAGAACTTGTCAAACAAATTTATTTAGATGAGCGAATAGCTCAGTATGTGGCTGATATTGTTTTTGCGACACGTTATCCGGAACAGTATAAAATGAATGAGCAGAAGGCAATGATAGCTTTTGGAGCTTCTCCGCGCGCATCTATTAATTTGGCATTGGCAGCCCGCGCGCAAGCTTTTATTCGGCGTCGTGGTTATGTTGTGCCTGAAGATATTCGGGATGTGGCTCATGAAGTCTTGCGTCATCGCATCGGGCTCACTTATGAGGCTGAAGCCATGAATGTTACAAGTGATGATCTTGTAACAGAGATATTGAATAAAGTGGAAGTTCCTTAACAGCTTTTTAAAAGACACTAATAAGATTATGGATACCAACGATTTGCTGCAGCGTGTGCGGCGGGTGGAAATAAAGACCCGGGCACTGACTAATGACATCTTTGCAGGCGAGTATCACTCGGCTTTCAAAGGGCGTGGCATGTCGTTTGCTGAAGTACGTGAATATCAAAGTGGTGATAATGTGCGCGATATAGACTGGAATGTGACAGCACGTCTTGGTCGGCCGCATATTAAAGTGTTTGAAGAAGAACGTGAACTGACAGTCATGTTGCTTATAGATATTTCCCGTAGTCAGGATTTTGGTACTCGTATGCGATCTATGCGTGAATTGGCAACAGAAATGGCAGCGACTATCGCTTTTTCCGCTATGCAGAATAACGATAAAATAGGTGTCATATTCTTTTCAGATCGTGTGGAGAAATACGTGCCGCCTAAGAAAGGACGGAAGCATATACTTTATATAATCCGTGAATTACTTGATTTTAAACCTGTGGGTGATCGGACTAATTTAGTGGCTCCGCTCGAAACGCTGATGAACGTACAGAAACGTCATTGTATTGCTTTTATTTTGAGTGATTTTTTAGGAGGTTCTGATCTTAAACGTCCTTTGATGGTGGCAGCCCGTAAACATGATGTCGTGGCTGTTAGACTTTATGACCGTTTAATGGCAGAGTTGCCCAAAGTCGGATTGATAAAAGTATTTGATGCGGAAACAGGTCATGAACAGTATGTGGATACTTCCTGTAAGAAGGTCCGCAATCAGCATCGTATATGGTGGGAGAGTGAACAGAAGCGTTTGGATGATTTGCTTTCACGGGTTGGCATTGATTTTGTTAGTGTCGCTACTGATGATGATTATGTTCGTTCTTTGATGTCTCTTTTTTCAAAACGTCATTAATAGATTTTAGTTGAAAGCATGAAAAAGGAATATATATTGTTGTTATTGTCTGTTTTTGTTCTAATAAGAGGAGTTGATGCACAAGTACAGGTGGATAGTAAACTCAATCGTGCTGAAATTGTTATCGGTGAACAAGCAGTTCTGACAACAACGGTAAGTGCCAATGCCAATCAGTCAGTAAAATTTCCGGAATATAAATCATCTGATACAATTGTCAAAGGACTTGAGGTACTTGAGTGTGGCGTTGTAGATACTACTTTCGTGAATAATGGTAAAAGGGTAACTTTAAGACGTGATTATTTGATTACATCGTTTGATTCTGCCCTTTATTCTATTCCTCAGATGGAAATAGAGGTCGATGGCCATATATATTCTTCGCGTAGCCGCTTGGGATTGAAGGTCGTTACTGTGCCGGTTGATACAACCAACGTAAATGACTTTAATGGTGCTTACAACGTTATGCCAATCCATTTCGAATGGGAATGGTCACTTGTTTTGTTGTGTCTGCCACTTTGGTTTTTTGTCGTTTTATTGTTGGTATTGGCTGTGCGTTTGTCTCGCCGTAAGCCAACAATGCGTCGTGTTGTAATACAGCCGCCAGTGCCGCCCTTTAAGAAAGCGAAGTTGGCTATGGAACAGATCCGAAATGATGCTGGTTGTAATGATGATATATCCAATAAAAAGTTTTTTATGGCTCTTACAGCAGTGCTGAAAACTTATTTGTCCGAACGTTTTGGTTTTAATGCCGTGGAAATGACTACAGGAGAAATTGAGAATGAGGTAACAGCTTATATAGATGAAACCGCTCAGCGCCGATTAAAAGGAGTTCTTAGAATCGCAGATTTTGTAAAGTTCGCCAAGCAAACAGCTACAAATGAAGAGCGACGCATGTGTTATGATGACGTTTTGACGTTAATGAATGATACCCGCGATGAAGTGATGGAAAGTCCTCAGCCAGTGGTTAAAATGGTGGAATATAGTGATACACATCAACATCGTATTCGTATAGCGTTGTGGATTTGTACAGGGGTTACTTTTTTAAGTTGTAGTCTGTGGTTTGCTAGATGCGTATATAAGATATGGAAAACTTATCTTTAAAAATGGATGATGTGTGTAGATTCCGGTTGTGGGAATATATTTAACAAAGATGATGTTTTGCAGTTATGACATTTGCCAATATTGAATATTTTCTTTTACTATTGCTGTTGGTGCCGTTCGTTTTATGGCATTTTCTCTTGCGTAACAGGCAAGAGGCCAGTATGCGCATGGCCACTACAGAGCAATACCGACAGATGCCGCGTACTTTTCGCACGTCAATGATACATTTGCCTTTTGTGTTGCGCATGTTCACCTTCGTTTTGCTTGTTATTGTTCTGGCGAGGCCGCAAACCCAAAATGCCTTGAGTGAGAAACAGACGGAAGGAATAGATATTGTTATGGCTATGGATATTTCAACCAGTATGCTAACTCCCGATTTGAAACCAAACCGTTTGGAGGCAGCTAAGCAAGTAGCTTATGAATTCATATCCAATCGTCCTAACGACAATATCGGTTTGACGCTTTTTGGCGGAGAAGCCTTTACTCAATGTCCGCTTACAGTTGATCACGCAGCTTTGTTGAGTATGTTTCGCACAGTGTCGTGTGATCTTCAGTCGCGTGGTATTATCAGTCCAGGAACTGCTGTCGGTATGGGGCTGGCTAATGCTGTTTCTCATTTGGAAAAAAGTAAAGCCAAGAGTAAAGTTGTTATTCTGTTGACGGATGGTGTAAACAATACGGGGGAAATATCCCCCCTTATGGCTGCAGATTTGGCCAGACAGCAAGGTATTCGTGTTTATACCATTGCGGTGGGAAAAGAGGGACAGCAGTCTCGTCAGGCTGTAGCGCAGTTGCCTAATGGTGAGGAGTACATCGCCGATGTTGATAATTCTGCAGATCCGGCTACGTTGCGTCAGATAGCTCAAAATACAGGTGGTGTTTTTTATCAGGCCGCCAGTAATCAGCGTCTGCAGGAAATATATTCAGATATAGATAAACTTGAAAAGACGAAATTGAAAATTTTGAATTATGACCGTCGTTATGATGCTTTTCAGTGGTTTGGATGGGCTGCATTGGTCTGCTTCTTATTGGAAATAGTCTTACGCCTTACATGGCTTAGGAGAATTCCATAGTGGTTTGTATGTCTATTCCCGACTTTTCCTGTTTAATCAAAAAATAAATAATAACAGCAATAATGTTCAGATTTGAGAATCCCGAATATTTATATCTTCTGCTGGCTCTTCCGCTTTTAGCCGGACTTTTTCTGTTAGTGATGAGACACTACAAACAGGTGCGCAGGCACTTGTGTGATGCGCGATTATTTAGGGAGCAAGTACCTGATTATTCCTGGAAACGTTCTATCACCAAGTTTGTGTTGTTAATGTCTGTATTGTTTTTCATTATTGTCATGCTAGCCCGTCCTCAGTTAGGTTTGGTTGAAGAAAAAGACAGCACCCAAGGCATTGAAGTGGCCTTTATCGTAGATGTATCCAATTCGATGCTGGCGCGTGATGTGTCTCCCAATCGCTTAGACCGTTCCAAGTTGTTAGTGTCGGCTTTGACAGACAGAATGAAGAATGATAAAATAGCTTTAGGTGTTTTTGCTGGCGAGGCATATCCTCAATTGCCTATAACCAATGATTATGTGTCTGCCAAACTATTCTTAGATAATTTTACTCCGGGGATGGTGACTTTGCAAGGTACAAGTCTGGCAAAAGCAATTAATCTCGGGCGTATCAGCTTTACCGACAATAAAGACGTTGGCAAGGCTATTGTCGTTATCACCGATGGTGAGGACCATGAGGAGGGAGCCATAGAAGCTGCCAAAGCAGCAAAAGAGGAAGGTCTTAAGGTTTATGTGCTCGGTGCGGGGACACCACAGGGGACTAAAATACAATGGCCCGATGGTACCTTTTTGCGCGACAGAGATAATCAGGAGGTTGTAACGGCGCTCAATGAAGATATGTGTCGGGAGGTGGCCAAAGCCGGTGGAGGTGCTTATTTTCGTATAGACAATTCAGATGCCGCCCAACAAGGGTTACAGGCTGAGTTTAGCCAATTGAAGAAAGCCGGCAATGTGTCTAATTTCAGTTCTTATGATGAACAGTTTCAGGCTGTGGCATTGTTGGCACTTATTCTCCTCATCGTTGAGATATTTGTGTTGGAACGTAAAAATCCTTTATTCAAACGTTTAAGATTATTCGGAAGATGAAACATTTGTATTCTTTGTTATTCTTTTTGGTATGGGGGATGCTGTTTTCCGGTAAACTGTGTGCTCAGAATGCTGAATGGCAGTATATAAAGGATGGTAATAAGCTCTTTAGACTAAAACAGTTCAATGCCGCCGAAGCCAGCTATAAGAAAGCTTTGAAAGTTAATTCTGCCAATGCGCGGGCTTATTATGACTTGGGCAATGTTTATATGGCGCAGGGCAGAGATTCTTTAGCCATGGCCCAATACGACGAAACGTTGCGATTGGAGCGTAATCCGATGAGCCGTTCCATGACCTATCATAACCGTGGAGTCATAGCTCAAAGTCGCGCTGCTGCCGCAAAGACAGAAGGCGTGAAACAGAATTTACTCAGAGAGGCCATAAAAGAATATAAAGGAGCTTTACGTGAAAATCCACAGGCTCAAAATTCACGATATAATCTGGCATTGTGTCAAAAACAGTTGAGGGAGTCTGAACAAGATCCTCAAAATCAGCCGCCTCCACCTTCCAAGCAGCAAGAACCCAACCCGCAACCGCAAAATAACCCGCTTATCAATTATGCCCGTCAGGCTGAACGGAAAGCCCGTGAGAAAATAAATCAAAACAAACATCAAAAATCTCTCGATAAGAACTGGTGAAATGCTTTGGAGGACCCCCTTCTGCAGCCAAAGACGCCGGATGATGTTCCATTACAAAAAAATAAGTCACAGAAAATGTCGTATATCAGATATGTGCTCCTTCTTTTAATTTTAGGTTGTACCACATCACAAGCCCAATTGCGTTTGGAGGTGGAGGCCCCTTCTAAGGTTGACATAAATGAAACTTATTTTCATATAACCTATACGATAGCCTCAGCCTCCACTCATGACTTTTCAAAGCCTCCGATGACAGGATTGGATGTGCTTGCCGGACCCGCTATGTCAGTCAATACCGTTTCATCAACGGTAATGTCCGGTGGCCGAAGCGTCAACCGTTCATCTTCATCTACCACTTTTACTTTTACGTTGGCCCCTTTGGAAAAAGGAACGTTCACCATTCCTGCTGCATCGGTTAAAGTGGACGGCAAGACGTACAAGTCCCCTCCTGTCACTATTCAGGTTACGGGAAACGGTAACCGGCAGAATGCAGGAAATCAGCAGCAGGCCTCTTCGCAAGATACTCCGTTGCGTACAGCCGGTTCGCGGGTGACCGACAAGGATTTGTATATCAGAGCCATTGTCGGGCGTGAGCAGGTTTATGAGCAGGAAGCCGTATCTTTGTCCTATAAGTTCTACGAGCGTCCAGGAGTAGGGTTGAACAGTGTTTCTTTGAGCAAGAAACCGGATTTCAAAGGAATGGTGTCGCTGGATATTCCCTTAAAGAACATTGACGCCGCAGTGGAGAGAGTAGGAGGGGAGATGTATCGTACTGGAGTCGTTCAGCAATATGTAGTTTTCCCACAACAAACCGGCCGAATTACTATTCCCGGACTGACGTTCAACTGTGTCGTTCTTCAGCAGGAAGCCGGACTTAGTCTGATAGATGCGTTTTTTAATGGCGGCGGCAACATCGGTTACTCCCTGACGCGTAATGTTCCGGAAACCTTTATAGAGGTCAAACCATTGCCGCAACCTCGTCCGTCAGGTTTTTCTGGTGGAGTAGGGCAGTTTTCCGTAAGAGGTGATTTGCTGACGGAAACCCCTCGTACAAACGACATGGTGACCTATCGACTCACTGTTTCCGGTTCTGGAAATCTGCAATTGCTTACGGCGCCTTCAATTACTTTTCCCGCCGATTTTGATGTTTATTCCCCAAAAGTCACAGATAATACAAAAGTGTTGGCTGGTGGTGTGACCGGTGACATCATTTTTGATTATACATTTGTGCCACGTAATGTTGGCCAATACGATATTCCTGCCATTGATTTCATCTATTTCAATCCTTCTGACGGTACATATCAGACAAAGACAGTACCTTCACTCCACATGAACATAGAAAAAGGAAATCGCAGCGATGCCGATTTGGAGCGTGAGCGCACTTTGCGCAGTAGTGACATACGGGACATCAAGACGGGGACAGTCCGGTTTGATTCTGAGGCTGCTTTCATTTGGTGGGGAACTTCAGGATATTGGGCCGTTGTGGCGGGCATCCTTCTTTTCTTTATTCTTTTGGTTGCCGTTTTGCGGCGTCATAACCGTGCCAATGCCGATGTTGTGGCCCGTAGGCGGAGTAAGGCTGTCCGTCAGGCAAAGCGCCGTCTCAGGCTGGCCGGCCGTATGTTGAAGAAAGGCGATCAGAAAGCATTCTATACGGAGTTGTCACGGGCGCTGAATGCTTATTTGTCTGACAAACTGAGCGTGGAGGTGGCCGCATTGAACGATGATCGGTTGATTTATGAAATGAATCAACGGGGCGTCAGTGAGGAACAGTTTTCTCCTTTCCGACAGTTACTGGAGGAGTGCGGGTTCGCACGTTTCGCTCCTGCAGCCGATGGCAACGGAGCTAATGAGTTGTACCGACGGGCTTTGGATGAGATAACCAGGCTCGACAATCTGTTGAAAACAGTTGATAAATGAGAAGAGTTATGAGATATATTCTGACAATATTCTTCCTGTTTTGGGGAGTATCGGTTGTTTCATCCGGTGTGCCGGCCGTTTCCATGGAGCAGGCCGACAGCGTTTATCGCAAGAAAAATTATAAGGCGGCAGCTGAGCTTTATGAAAAAATAATCAAGGAAAAGGGCGTCAGCGTTACGGCGTATTATAATTTGGGTAATGCTTATTTCCGTCAGAAGGAATATGCCAAGGCTATCCTGAATTATGAGCGGGCTCTCCGCCTTGCCCCTTCCGATGAAGATGTTAGATTCAATTTGGCTGTGGCGCGCTCCAAGGCTTCAGTGCCACAGGTGAATGCTTCCGAAATGTTTTTCATAACTTGGATAGACCGTTTCATACGTAACCGTTCGGCAAATGTATGGGGGCTTTGGGCTTTGGGCTTTTTACTGTTTTCATTGGGCAGTCTTCTTGTTTATATTTTCTTTCATCGTACCTGGTTGCGCAAGACAGGGTTTGCAGCCATGTCGTTTTTTCTTTTGGGACTAGTTTTCTGTACGGTGGCTGCCGCCTTGCAGAAGAACCGTTTCCACAACGAAGAGCGGGCAGTGGTGATGGAGAGTGCTTCTTTTGTCACTGATGCTCCGAAGGCGAAAAAACGTATGCTGGTTTCCGGTCAGGCAGTCAGAGTGATAGACAAAAGTCCCGATGGCCGTTGGCAGGTGCAGCTTTCGGGAGAAAATACGGTAGGATGGATTGACGGAAAAGCGCTGCAGTCTGTTCATGTGGTCATAAATTAATTGATAAGATGCTGGAGCAAGTCGTAAAATTCGATCAGAGTCTGACTTTGGCTTTAAACGGGAGTGACTCTTTGTTCCTCGATGGCTTTGCCTTGGGAATAACCGCTACGGTCACGTGGCTGCCGGCTGTGGTCGTGTTGTTGTATGTCATCATTCGTGCCGGTGAGATGCGTGATATTTGTCTGACCGTCTTGGCGCTAGCGCTTTGCATTCTTTTGGCTGATCAGGTGGCATCGGGCATATTCAAGCCGCTGGTGGCCCGGCCTCGCCCGGCAGGTGACCCTTCATTAATGTATCTGGTCGATGTGGTCGGCGGATATCGGGGTGGAAAATACGGATTCTTCTCCAGTCATGCCTCCAACACTTTTGCCGTGGCCGTTTTTCTCAGTTTGCTGGTCAGACACAAACCTTTCACCTGGGTGCTTCTCTCATGGGCTTTGCTCAACTGTTGGTCAAGGGTGTATCTGGGGGTACATTATGTCGGCGACATTTTGGCCGGTATCGTTTGGGGAGTTGTGGTAGGCTGCTCCGTTTATTGGGGATATCGCAAGATTATTCCTCTTCGTGTTCGGGTGAATGTGGCGAATGCCAATGTCCGCACTGTCTCCGGTTTTATTCTGGATGATGTGCGTTGGCTCATGATAACCCTGCTGTTGCTCTATTGCTATTGTTGTGTCAGAGGGTTCTTGTTTCAGGGCTGATGTCGATTGTCCTTTTTTTCCGAAAATGGGAATCTGTGGTTTTTAACATTACTTGTTTTTCGGCGGAAAATGTTGTATATTTGTAACAGCGAAGAGGGTGGTCTGCAATGATTGCCCTCTTTTTTGTTGTCTGTCAGAGCTTTTTGAAGGCAAAAAAGGAGTTTTCGTTTGGAAAAAGTCCGTATTTCCGTAAAAAATCCAAGTAATCTTTTTTGAAAAGTCCTTATTGCAGTTTTGATGAAACACCGTTTCAGCCTTCCGGAATCTGATTGAAATGTATAGAAAAGTTAAAAAAGTTAATGCTGGAATGGTAAAAAAATCCGCTCTTCAAATGGCGGCACAAATAAGCGGGCATGGCCCGTATTCAGGTATGATTTGAGCTTTTGGAGAGAATCATAAAATCTTTTTAAAGGTAGCAGACGTGAATGTTTTCTTGTTCCCTGAACGTCATTTAATGATAGCCCGTATTGCTAACTCGCAAAAAAATAGTACCTTTGCACCCGCAAAAGATTAGACTGTTATGAGTAACAAGAAGCTATCTCCCGACTTTATTTTTGAGACCAGTTGGGAAGTTTGTAATAAGGTTGGTGGAATTTACACCGTTCTGTCCTCCAGAGCCAAGACGCTTCAGGAGGTTTTTCCCGATAAAGTTGTGTTTTTAGGTCCGGATTTGCGGAATGATGCGGCTCCTTTCAAAGAGGACCCCCTCCTGTTGCCAAAGTGGAAGGAGGCTGCCGCCCGTGCCGGTCTTGCCGTTCGCATAGGTCGTTGGATGGTTCCAGGGAATCCTGTAGCCGTACTGATTGATTTTTCTCCGCTGTATGCCGATAAAGATCAGATTTACGCCAAGGCCTGGGAGTATTTCCATGTCGATTCTTTGCGTGCGTATGGTGACTATGATGAGGCATCGATGTTTTCGGTGGCGGCAGGCCGTTTTGCCGAGGCTGTCATCTGTGAGTGTCTTGCCTCTTCGGACAAGATTGTTTATCAGGCCCATGAATGGATGAGCGGCCTTGGCATGCTTTTCCTGAAAAAGGCGTTGCCGCAGGTGGCAACTATCTTTACTACCCATGCTACCAGCATCGGCCGTTCCATAGCCGGCAACAACAAGTTGCTTTATGCCTATTTCGAAGGATATGATGGCGACCAGATGGCGGCCGAACTCAGCATGGAGGCCAAACACAGCATAGAAAAGAAGTCAGCTCATGGTGCCGATTGCTTCACGACCGTCAGCCGTTTCACGGATAAGGAATGTGTGCAGCTGCTCGATAAAAAGGCCGATGTGGTTCTTCCCAATGGATTTGAGAATGATTTTGTGCCCAAAGGCGCTACATTTACAGCCAGACGCCGTGCGGCGCGCAAGGCTGTTGTGAATGTGGCTTCAGCTTTGACGGGAGAGGATATCTCAGATGACGTCCTGATTGTTTCGACTAGCGGGCGCAATGATTTCCGCTGTAAGGGATTTGATGTCTTCCTTGAAGCTATGGCACAACTTAACGCCCGCCTGAAGAGCAAAATGAATGCCCGTGCCGAAGTAGGCCCGCGTACAAAAGTGCTGGCATTGATAGAAGTGCCTTGCTGGCTGCTGGGGCCGCGTCAGGATTTGGCCGCACGTCTGTCCGGTAAGAAGGAAAAATGTCAGTCGCCGCTGCCGCTGCCCATGATCACCCATGACCTTCACAATATTAACGAAGACCGTATAATGGGTATGATAAAGCAACTCGGCTTGTGGAACAGTGCCGATGATGCGGTAAAAGTCATACTGGTACCGTGTTATCTCGAAGGTAATGACGGAATATTCAACATGCCGTATTACGATTTGCTCATGGCTAATGATCTGAGCCTTTATCCCTCTTATTACGAGCCTTGGGGATACACACCGCTTGAGAGTTGTGCCTTTAAGATTCCTTGCATTACTACCGACTTGTCCGGATTCGGCCAGTGGGTGGACGAAGTGCTTGGTCACAGCGGCACTCTTACCGATGGTGTCAGTGTCATTCATCGTGATGATAACAATTATTTTGAAGCTGCCCGTGAAATCTGCCTGGCTATGGAGTATATGATCGGAGCAACAGCTAAGGAGCGCGAAGCCAACCGTAAGAAGGCAGCCAAACTGGCTGAAAAAGCCCAGTGGCAGCATTTTATCAAGCATTATTATGAGGCCTACGACTTTGCCTTGCGTAAGGCTGGCGGAAAGTCCTGACAGGTTGTCCGTTTCCCTGAAAATGTAAGATATGAGGGAATAATGCCGGAGTAGCGGCTATGATACCATGGCAAAGAACATGAAATAATCAACTCAAATAATAAATACATGAACGTAAAAGTAAGTAATTCAAACACGCCTAACTGGAAAGTGGTGACCGTGAAAAGTCATATTCCTGAGGCATTGAAAAAACTCGACGAAATCGCTCACAACCTTTGGTGGACCTGGAACACAGAAGGGTTGGATTTGTTCCGTTCGCTTGACAAGGAACTGTGGCATGAAGTGGACAAAAATCCGATTGAACTGCTCAGCCGCATCAGCTATAAGCGCCTGAAGGAACTTGCCGCCGATGAGGAACTGCTGGCCCGCATGAATAAGGTTTATGACAACTTCCGTGCCTACATGGACGTTAAGCCCGATGCCAAGCGTGCCTCTGTGGCTTATTTCTGCATGGAGTACGGTTTGAACCATATTCTTAAGATTTATTCCGGCGGTCTTGGAATCCTGGCCGGCGACTACTTGAAAGAGGCTTCCGACAGCAATGTCGACATGTGTGCCGTCGGTTTCCTCTATCGTTACGGCTATTTCACACAGGCCCTCTCCATGGACGGCCAGCAGATAGCCAACTATGACACTCAGAACTTTGACCGTTTGCCCATTGAGCGTGTGCTCGATGAAAACGGCAATCAGGTGATCGTTGATGTTCCTTTCCCCAACTATCAGGTTCATGCCTCCGTATGGCGTGTCAATGTGGGACGTATCGCCCTTTACTTGCTCGACACTGACAACGAACTTAACTCTGAATATGACCGCACCATTACGCATGCCCTTTATGGCGGCGATTGGGAAAACCGTATAAAACAGGAGTATCTTCTTGGTATTGGCGGTATGCTCACGTTGCAGAAACTGGGGATCAAAAAAGACGTTTACCACTGCAACGAAGGCCATGCGGCTCTTTGCAACGTACAGCGTTTGGTTGACTACGTAGAGAGCGGCCTCAGTTTCAATGAGGCTCTCGAATTAGTGCGTGCCAGTTCTCTTTACACCGTCCATACGCCGGTGCCTGCCGGTCACGACTATTTTGACGAAGGCCTTTTCGGAAAGTATATGGGTGGCTTCCCCGCCCGTTTGGGCATTTCATGGGACGACTTCATGGGACTCGGACGTACCAATCCCGATGACCGTGGAGAGAAATTCTGTATGTCAACTTTCCTCTGCAAGACTTGTCAGGAAGTGAACGGCGTTAGCTGGTTGCACGGCAAGGTGAGCCAGCAGATGTTTAAGGGCATCTGGCCGGGTTATCTCCCTGATGAAAACTATCCTGATCATGAAATCCGTGATCACGAAGGTTGGTTTGACCTTTACAATGAGCATAGCGAGGAAAGCCATGTCGGCTACGTTACCAATGGTGTTCACCTCCCGACGTGGACTGCCAAGGAGTGGAAGGCTGTTTATAATAAATATTTTGACAAGAGCTTTCTGGGTGATCAGAGCAACGGCAAGATTTGGGAGAAAATTTACGAGGTGCCCGATGAGGTTATCTGGCAGACACGTGTTAAATTGAAAACCAAACTTATCGAGTATATTCGCGGCCGTTTCCGCGACACCTGGTTGAAAAATCAGGGCGATCCCTCGCGTGTGGTTTCCCTGCTCGACAAGATTAACCCCAACGCTCTTCTCATCGGCTTTGCCCGTCGTTTTGCCACTTACAAGCGCGCCCACTTGTTGTTCTCCGACCTTGACCGCCTTTCCAAAATAGTGAATAATCCTGACTATCCGGTGCAATTCCTTTTTGCCGGTAAGGCTCACCCTGCCGATGGTGCCGGACAAGGACTTATCAAGCGTATTTTTGAAATCTCGCAGCGTCCGGAGTTTATGGGTAAAATCATTTTCCTCGAAAACTATGACATGCAGCTGGCCCGCCGTCTCGTCTCTGGTGTGGACATCTGGATGAATACTCCGACTCGCCCGCTTGAGGCTTCTGGTACGTCCGGTGAGAAGGCCCTGATGAACGGTGTTGTCAATCTTTCCGTCCTTGACGGCTGGTGGTATGAGGGGTATCGCGAAGGTGCCGGCTGGGCTTTGACCGACCGTCGTACTTATCAGAATCAGGATCATCAGGACAAACTCGACGCTTCTACGATTTATACCATGTTTGAGCAGGAAATCATTCCTCTCTACTATGCCCGTAACCGCAAAGGGTATAGTGAGAACTGGGTTCATACCGTGAAGAACTCGATAGCTCAGATAGCTCCTCAGTATACGATGAAGCGTCAGCTCGATGATTATTTTGACCGTTTCTACAACAAGGAAGCCGCTCGTTTCAAGTTGCTCAGTGCCGACGGCAATAAGAAAGCCAAGGAAATCGCGGCATGGAAAGAGTTTGTGGCCGAGCGTTGGGATGATATCCGTATTGTGTCTTCTGAGCGCAGTGAGAATTTGGCTACAGCCAATCTTGTAAGTGATAAGGAATTTACCGTTAAATGGGTAATCGATGAACAAGGCCTTGAAGATGCTATCGGCATAGATCTTGTGGTTCTGACTACCGGCGCAAACGGCAAGGACAGCATCTATCAGGTATTCCCGATGAATGTTACCAAGCAGGAAGGCAATCTTTATACTTTCGAGCTGAAAGCCAGCATAGACGTTGCCGGTGCTTTCAAGGTTGCTTATCGTATGTATCCAAAGAGCAAGGATCTGGTACATCGTCAGGATTTCTGTTACGTTCGTTGGTTCGTATAGAACCATCTCTTTATCTGTCATAAAAGGCCTGCCGGTTTCCAATCGGCAGGCCTTTTATAATGATGGAATGTCTGGATATTTATTATATAATAAATAACATTAAGTAAATTTAATCTATTCTTCAATCATGTTTCGGATGGATTTTTTTTTGTATATAAATGACATTAAGAAAAATTGGACGTTTGTGAAATTAATTGTATCTTTGCAAATACAATAGGAAAAGGGAAGCAATTCTGTTCGAGGTGATATTTTTGTTTTGCCCCTGCGGTATTATTATAATTAATTGAAATTCAGTATTTTACTAAGGTTTCAATGTCCCCTTTCTATGTTTTTTTAGGTGCAGGCACTTTCTCTTGGAATCTTTAGGCAACCATAGCAGAGAACCTTTGTATTGGTTCGTTTTGCGCATAACCTATCAGCGTGAGCGAGCAGTGAAACTTCAATTGGACAGATTGGGGATAGAGAATTTTGTGCCCATGCAGCGTGTCCGTCGGCGCAATGCCCAAGGACGTTTTTATTATTCCGTTGAAGCCGCTCTTCATAATTACGTTTTTGTGCATGCCACACATTCGGAAATAGCGACAATAAAGCGTGACACAATACCTGATTTACGTTACGTCATGCGTAACGTTGACGGTTTGCGCCGTATCATGACGGTACCTGAAGAACAAATGAGAAGTTTCATAGCAGTAGCCGGCAATCCTGACGAGCATGTTCTTTTTCTGCCTCCTCAGGAACTGGATTTTTCCAAAGGGCAGCGTGTCCGTATATTGGGCGGTCCGTTTGAAGGAGTGGAAGGCGTTTTCATGCGTGTTAGCAATAAGCATGAAAAACGTGTGGTAGTTCAGATTGCAGGTCTCGTGGCTGTAGCAACAACAACCCTTCCTGCTGTTTTAGTGGAGAGAATTTGAAATGAGCATTTTATATGCTATGGCAAAATATGAAATAATTATATTTTACGTCTGAATCTTTTTATCTCATAATATAAGCTGAAGTTTGGTTAATAGTTGTGATACTTTAGCTTATTTCTTTCCTGACATTTATATTTTTCTCTTTTGATTCTGCTTTACTCCAATTAGTTGAAGCTGGAATGTTGGGTATATTATAATCATAATGTCGTTAACATCTGAAAATAATAAGCGTATAGCCAAAAATACCGGCATGCTTTATGTGCGTATGTTGTTGATGATGTGCGTAACGCTTTATACTTCCAGAGTAGTATTGGAGGCTTTGGGCGTAGAAGACTATGGCATTAACAATGTGGTGGCTGGTTTTGTTTCTATCTTAGGTTTTTATACCAGTAGCCTTTCTAATGCGGCACAACGCTATTTGAGTCTCGGACTTGGTCAGAATAATCATGAAATGACTGTTGCTGGTTTCCGGCAGTGTTTTACATTGATGTTAGTCATTTCTGTTTTAATATTTTTTTTAGGCGAAACAATAGGTTTATGGTTTGTCTGTAATAAATTAGTAATACCACCAGAGCGTTTGTCTGCAGCTATTTGGCTGTATCAATTTGCTTTGATTTCTATGACATGCTCCATTAATCAAGTGAGTTTTGTTGCAGTGATCATTGCTAGGGAAAAAATGAACTTCTATGCTTATTTAGGTTTGTTGGAGGCTTTTTCCAGATTAGCGGTTGCCTACGTTTTGATTATAGCGCGATCGGATCTTTTGATTCTTTTTGGAGCACTTACTGCAATTTCTTCGGTTTTGTCTTTTTCTTTATATGTATGGTATTGTCGGAAAAGCTTTGATGAATGCGTTTGTAAGATGTATTGGAATGCTCCGCTTGTAAAGGAAATGTCTGGTTTTATCGGATATAATCTATTTGGTTGTTTTGCGTGGTCTGCCGGAATACAAGGAGTTAACATCTTGCTGAATTTGTTTTTTGGCCCTTTAGTGAATGCGGCTCGTGCCGTAGCCGTACAAATAAGTGCTGCTGTGTCCCGTTTTACAGATAGCATAATGACAGCAGTAAAACCTCCTATCATAAAATCCTATTCTTCAGGTAATGTAAAGTATATGATAATGTTGATAGAGAAAAGTTCGAAATACTCTTTTATGTTGGCATGTCTTATTGTTTTTCCTGTTCTATTTGAAACGGAACTGGTTTTACATTTATGGTTGGGAAAGGTTCCAGAATACGCAGTAGTTTTTACACGATTAGTTTTATGTGAACAGCTGGTTGGTGTGCTTGTTCCTCCCTTATGGATAGCGGCTAATGCAACTGGGAACATAAAGAATAGTCAGGTTTTTGGTCGTTTATTTACATTGTCCGTATTACCAATAAGCTATTTCTTGCTTTTTTATATAAAAAATCCAGCATTACCGATGATTTTACTTGTTATAGCTCAGATTGGCTATTGGCTCTATAATTTGTACGATATACATAGGCAAGTACAGTTGGATTTATCTCATTATTTCCGTAGGGTTATACTGCCTTCGACGCTTTTAGTTTCAATAGTGTATTTGATTGGAGAGATACTTCAGTCTTCTTTCTCGCCTTCACTTCTACGGTTGATAGTGATGGGTTGTTGCATGTTATTGGCAGTAGTTTTTGTTTTTTTGATTATGTCAGAGCCTTCAGAACGTGATTTTGTAAGAAAAATGATAAAGAAAAAGTTTTAAGAATTTATTCATGATACCCAAGAAAATTCATTATTGTTGGTTCGGTCGTGGTCCGCTTCCCGACTTGGCGAAGAAGTGTATCGCTTCATGGCGCAAATATCTTCCTGAATATGAAATAAAGGAATGGA
>NZ_BEWW01000045.1 GCF_002933955.1 Prevotella sp. MGM2 | reverse complement strand
TCTTTTTCATACGCTTATTCCAAGGTAACCAAGTTCCTGCATAATGATGAATTGAACATGTATTAGGAGTAATACAGACTTGATTTACAAACTCCATTGGATTAAAATATTCCTTTGGATACACAAATATGCCGTCAACAAACTGAACATCGCCAACATGCTTCAAACCATGCTTACAAAGTACCTCGGTCGTATATTGTACCACGGTCTTCAGATTCATTGTACCATCCGCCCCAATAAAATGAAGAGTTTCGTAAAGTTCCAAAATTTCTTTGTATAGGCCGAGGCCGGGGTTCACCCCGAGGCCGAGGCCGGGAGCGACGGCTGCGCCGTCGCCTTTCACGGTATCAGCATCACGCTCACAACCCATGAAAGGACCACGGGATATAATATCATCCATAGCTTTGATAACCTCAACATCCGTGTCAAAGTAAAGACCACCATGCTCATATAATATCTTAAAACGGGCATAATCTGAAACAAAGGCGTACTTACCGGCATCATAAGCCTCACTACAATAAGGAATACAATGGACATCAAAATTATCCTCATTCCATTCCTTTATTTCATATTCAGGAAGATATTTGCGCCATGAAGCGATACACTT
>NZ_BEWW01000044.1 GCF_002933955.1 Prevotella sp. MGM2 | reverse complement strand
GGTCAAACTCACGCGCCTTTTCCAAGGACAATTCCGTGGTGTTGAAAACTCAGAAAGGCTCGGCCACGCTCACCGCCGACAACCTCAAAATAGACATAGACGGAACGACCCTTGAAATGAAGAAAGGCGTGTCGGTATGGAACGGCGGCAGCGAGACAACGGCAAACGCCACCGAACTGCAGAAGCAGCTTAACATCTGCAAGGCGAGAATCGACGCTATCATTAACGCGCTCAAATCCTCGGCTGTCGCTCCACAGGACGGCGGAGCGACCTACAAGGCCAATATTTCCACCGCGCTCTCCGGCCTCACTTCCGAGGATTATTCAAACATGATTGACGACAAGATTAAACACTGATAAAATGGCAAAAAACAGATACGCCTCGCAGAGGTCGCTCGAATCAATACGCCTCGCCGCTCGCCGCAACAACGAGCGCGGCGGCAGCATGAAGAAGCGAAAAAGCCTCGTGATGATGCTCAACCAACAGACGCAGAGTCTAACCAAACAGGACGTTGCCCGGTGGCGGCGGGCGTGGGCTATGGCTCTCAACATCGAGAACCCCAAGCGCGGAGCGTTGTATTCCATCTATACCGACGCGCTTATTGATATGCACCTCACAGGCTGCTTCACTCAACGCTACCACAAGACGCTGCTCAAAGCCTTTGTACTTACGGACGATGCGGGCAACGAGAACGAGGACGCGGCGAAAATCTTTGAGAGCAAGTGGTTCTACCATTTCCTGCTCAATGCTCTTGAATCTATCGCGTGGGGGCATTCCCTTATCCAGTTGGGCGACGTGATTACCGACGCTAACGGCGTGATGAAGTTCTCCGACGTGGAACTGGTGCCGCGAGACCACGTATGCCCGGAGTATGGTGTGCTGCTCCGCGACCGCTCCGATTCCCCGCAGCAGGGCATTCCGTACCGCGAGGGCGCATTGGCCGACTGGTGTGTGGAGGTCGGCGAGAGCCGCAACCTCGGCCTGTTGCTGAAATGCGCTCCCCACGCGTTATCCAAAAAGAACATGACCTCCTATTGGGACGTGTTCGGCGAGATTTTCGGTATGCCTATGCGTGTGGGAACTACCACCTCGCAGAACCCCGCCGACCGCAAGCAGATTGAGGTGATGCTCGAGGAGATGGGCGCGGCGGGATGGGCGTTGTTCCCGGAGGGTACGACAATAGACATAAAGGAATCTTCGCGTGGCGACGCTTATAATGTCTACGACAAACGCATTGACCGTGCCAACTCCGAGATGTCAAAAGGCGTGGTCGGACAGACCATGACCGTTGACGACGGTTCCTCAAAATCGCAGTCAGAGACGCATCTTGAAGTGTTCGAGAATCTATGTGCCGCCGATGCCAAGCTGATAGCATACGTTATCAATGACGACCTTATTCCGAAAATGATCCGCCTCGGATTCCCCCTTACCGGGCTTACGTTCAAGTGGGACGATGCGGCCACATACTCACCGGCGGAGCAGCGCGAACTGGAACGTATGCTCTTGCAGTTCTTCGACATCGACCCGCAGTATTTCACTGAAAAATACAAAATCCCGATTCTCGGCGTAAAACAGTCTTCCGGCTCTTTTTTCGAGTAGGGGGTGAGGATTCCGAAAAACAGGAGGCCAAGCCCCGAGACAGACAAAAAGAAAAAGCCGACCATTACCGCCTGTTTAATCAAGCGTTAACCACCCTTTACGAGCCGCAGGTGCTTGCACTCGCCGGAGGTGTCGGACGTGTGGAGTTCAACCGTGATGTGTTCGACCGCGCCGTGCGCGAGGTCTTCGCTCGTGGAGGTTTCTCCCCGGATATGCTTGCCGATCCCGCCGTGCGTCCGTTGGTCGAGGAGACGTACAACGCGCTTAACCGCGCCGTCGATACGGCCATCAATACCGAGACCCCGCCGGAACTGACCGCCGCGCTCCAAAACAACGCTTTCATATTCTCCGGCTTCAAGACCTACCATTCACTCTCGGAGGTCGGCCTCGCGCTCACCGATGCGGACGGCCATGTGAAGCCTTTCGACACGTTCCGCAAGGACGTGGAGGCCATTGATGCCCGGTATAACACCAACTATCTCTATGCCGAGTATAACCATGCCGTCCACACCTCGCAGATGGCCGTTAAATGGCACGATTTCGTGGCCGACGGCGACCGCTACAACCTGCAATACCGTACCGCAGGGGATGAAAGGGTGCGCTCGGAACACGCCGCGCTCGACAATATCACGCTCCCGCCGTCTGACCCGTTTTGGCGCGACTATCTGCCGCCGAATGGTTGGAATTGCCGCTGCGACGTGGATCAGGTGCTGCGCGACGATTATCCTATGTCAGACCCGGAGACGGCCAAAGCCGCCGGGGACGCTTGCACCGACGAGCCGAAAGCCCGCATGTTCCGCTACAATGCCGGACGCGAGATGACACTGTTCCCCAAGAAACATCCATACCTCCCCAAAGGGTGCGGCTCTTGCGACGGTCGCCTCAATCTTGCTTACGACCCCAAGCGTGAACAGTGCCGGATCTGCCGTGTCGTTCACGAGCAGCAGCGCAGGGTCGAGGCAAAGCGGCTCTATGACCGTCTTTCAAAGGACAGCAAGTATCGGGGTGTGGAGTATGACCCGGTGTCCGGCGGCATAACCGCCGCCCATGTGGGACACAATACCACATCCAATAATGCACAGGTTCTGCGGTGGGGCATGACAGGCGCGGATCTTGAAAATGAGGTGCAGCGGCTTCTGTTCCAAAGCGGCCATTCGGCTATCCTCTGCGACGAGAGCAAGAAGAAAAAGGGTCGGACGCTCCCGGCTCTTGATATGCAGCTCGACGGCGTGATGATGGATATTCGCTCAATAACATCGAAAAAAAGGCATTATGGCTCTGCGCTCCGGGATAAGAACAAGCAGCTTGCGAGATATAATGCCCGCTCTGATGTCCGTATTGCCGCCGATACCGTGTGCCTCTATTTCCATGACGGCAGTATGTACCATCCAAGCAAAATTACCAACGGCGTTAAATGGCTTAAACGGCAGACACGACATTTACAGGTAAAGCATATTGTCTGTGTGGTGCGAAAGGAGGACGGCTCGGCAGATATTCGCCGACATGATGTATAGACA
>NZ_BEWW01000043.1 GCF_002933955.1 Prevotella sp. MGM2 | reverse complement strand
CGACAAGGAGAAACTGCTACTCGCTATGCCGCTTATCAGGGAACACCTGTGGCAGACAGCCGAGGTGAGGGTAAACCCGAAAAAGTATTACCTGCAGCACTACAAGAAAGGCGTTAAATTCCTCGGCACGGTCATCAAGGGAGAGCGCATCTACATCGCCAACCGCACCCTCGGAAAAGCGATGTGCCGTCTGCACGGATTCAACCGACAGGCCGAGGAGCGCGGCGCGGCATGGTGCAAAGCCAACGCGGAGCATTTCGTGAGCTGCATCAACTCCTATCTCGGCCTCATGCGGCAAGGACAGGAATATGGTATGCGCCGGGCTTTCTGCGGTAGGATCTCCGAGGCGTGGATGAAATACATTGTGGTGGAATGGGACTTCACCAAGATAATACTAAAACAGAAATACAAACACCGCGAGCGCGTGAAGCGTATGCTCCGCCGCAAGCGTAAACAAGCATCAAGAAACAGAATACCAAAAGCAAAGCGAATGACAGCACGAGTTTTCAGCGGGGAGACGCTCCCTGCCGTTGAGCAGTTCAACACCGGTCGCAAAAGGGGTTGCATTGTTCGTTGGGACTACGAGCCTGTCAAGACAACAATCCCCGAAGTTGACAAACGCGCCGCGTTCCGCAAGCGCAAGGCGTTGAGCCGCGCCGCCAAAAACGGCACACCCCCTCCCGCCGAGGAACCGCAGCAGGGCAAGGAGGTTGACAGCGGCCTTGTGGCCTATTCTGAAATGCGCTACTTAGGCATTCCCGACCCGGAGCGAGTTGTGGCCGACATTCAGTATGACCTCGACCTGCGTTACGGCGACACACCGCGCCCGGAGATTGATTTCGACGCTTACCGCTCGGCCATAGCCGCGCTCAACAAAGCGTGAGGCGATGGCACGGTCAATCGCCGAGATAAAGGCTCAGATATGCGAGACCTTTATCTCACAGGACGCTATCC
>NZ_BEWW01000042.1 GCF_002933955.1 Prevotella sp. MGM2 | reverse complement strand
CATCGGTACTCCCGCCACACGCGCCTCCATCATCGAAACGCTTTTCAAGCGCGGTTACATGGAACGCTGCAAGAAGTCGCTTGTTCCCACCGAAAAAGGACTTGCCCTCAATTCCGTCGTCAAGACGATGCGCATCGCCGATGTTGCCATGACGGGCGAATGGGAAAAGGAGCTGGCGCGTATCGAGCGCGGGGAACTGTCCGACGACACCTTCCGCAAGGAGATAGAGGCGTACACACGTGAGATAACCTCCGAACTGATCTCGTGCGACAAGCTCTTCGGCAGCCGTGACTCCGGCTGCGCGTGTCCCAAGTGTGGCACGGGCAGGATGCGGTTCTACGGCAAGGTGGTACGCTGCGACAACACGGAGTGCGGACTGCCCGTGTTCCGGCTGAAAGCGGGACGCACCCTGTCCGACGATGAAATCAAAGACCTGCTCACCGAAGGGCATACCAAGCTGCTCAAAGGGTTCAAGAGCAAACAGGGCAAGAGTTTCGATGCTGTTGTCGCCTTTGACGGGGAATATAACACGACTTTTGTGTTCCCGGAGGCTAAAAAGGACAAGAAATTTTCAGGACGGAAGAAATAGTATTAACTTTGCCACTTGTTCAGAGTAATGAATTGTTCTTCGATACCGGATTACACTCATACTTTGGATTTAGTGGTGGCACTCGGAGGGATACCGAGTGCCTTTTTCTTCCTTTTTCCAACCGATTATCCCGTTAATTATCAATCCGCTAAATCCAAAGTAATGAACAACAAGAAGAAAAACGAGGGTCAGACCGACTTTTCCTATTACGGTCTGTACCTGCTGGACTATCTCCGCACGAACAAGTTTGAACAGGCTGACGACACCGCTTTCATACGGGAACGGGCCGACCGTGCCGCCGAAACGTATGAGAGGGCACGGCTTGAAGGCTATCCCGCCGATGGTGCGCAGGAACTGGCGATGGACACGCTGCTGCGCGGGCTGCATTATTCCCGTTACGCCATCCTCCGCGAAGTCGTGGAAAACGAGTTTGCCGATGAAGTGCCGGAAGAGAAGCGTGAAGCCTTTGTCCTGAAACTGCTGCCGCTTGTCGGCAACGTGTTCTCCGTCTATGACCTCTCGGATGACAATTTCGCCCTGTCTTCCGATTACGACCTGCTCTACACGGAGCTGACGGGAGCAACCGTCCTTTACTTAGACGAATATGGCGTTTAACCGCAAACAGAAACTGCGGGACAACATCGAGGCGATACGGACGGCATTCATCCTTGACAGGGAAAATAGGACAGCGACAACTGAAGAGCGTGCCATACTTCAAAGGTACTGCGGTTTCGGCGGTCTGAAATGTATCCTCAACCCTGCAAAGGAACTGACGGATGCCGTCCGGTGGGCGAAATCCGACCTCGAACTGTTCGCCCCGACGGTGGAGCTGCACAGGCTTATCCGTGAGAACAGCAAGGACGAAACAGAGTACAAGCGGTTTGTGGATTCGCTGAAAGCGTCCGTGCTGACCGCTTTCTACACCCCCAAAGAGATAACCGACACCATCGCGGACGTGCTGGCAGATTACAGCGTCCGCCCCGCCCGTATGCTCGAACCGTCGGCAGGTGTCGGCGTGTTCGTGGATTCCATGCTGCGGCACAGCCCCAATGCGGATGTGATGGCTTTCGAGAAGGATCTGCTCACGGGTACAATCTTGAGGCATCTCTATCCCGACCAGAAAATGCGCACCTGCGGTTTTGAGAAAATCGAAAGACCGTTCTAATGTGGCGATGACATTTATGTTTGGATTACTTGATAAGGAATTA
>NZ_BEWW01000041.1 GCF_002933955.1 Prevotella sp. MGM2 | reverse complement strand
ATTTAACAAATGAACCGGAATTTCGGCTTGACCCGTATTCCCTAAAAACAAATTAACTTAGTCCCATTATATTATTGTTTTTCACAGTATACAAAAAGCACTTACAAATTATTTGTAAGTGCTTTTTCTTAGAGGTACCCAGCAGATTCGAACTGCTGTACACGGTTTTGCAGACCGCTACCTAGCCACTCGGTCAGGGTACCATTGCCTTGTCTTAACGGGTGCAAAGATAGAACTTTATTTTGACACTACCAAATTTTTTAATCTTTTTCTATTCATTAAACCATATACGAAACTAAATCTTAATCCAACTCATAAAGTAACGAAGGCACTTTTCTCTTTAATACATCTATCTTTAAAAATCCGCCTGGAATCCATTTCCCCGCATCAAACAAAGCTGTTTCTACCGTTTTACGAGCTAATTCAGGATGGTTATTCTCTTCGCTAAGATGACAAAGCCATACATGGCGAGTTTCGGCAGAAAGGGAGGTGGATAATAATTCTGCAGTGTCTAGATTATCCATATGCCCTTCTCTTCCCATTATACGACGTTTTAAAAAGGCTGGATAAGGGCCATTTTTCAGCATCATAGCATCATAATTAGCTTCAACAACTACATAACGTGATTTTTCTATATACAAACGAATATCATCCGTAACATGTCCCATATCTGTAACTAAACAGAAAGTTATGCCATCAACCTCTATGAAATAACCACAGTTTGCAGAACTATCATGAGGAACATTAAAAGGAGTTATTTTAAACTTTTCCAACAGAATAGTTGTGTCAGGATTTAAAATCCTTTTATTATCTGGTATTATTTTTTTTGACATAAAATAATTACGTTGCATGCCTTCATGTACACTTTGAAGGGCATAAACAGGAATATTAAATTCCCCTGAAAAGGCTCCCACTGATTTAACATGATCGGTATGATCATGTGTCACAAAAATAGCATTTATCTCCCCAAACGAAAGTCCATAATTACGAATATATTTTTTAAGGCTACGCAAGCCTATCCCTAAATCTATCAGGAGTCCATAACCATCCGCATTAAGATAATAGCAATTACCACTACTACCACTTCCAAAACAAATGAATCTAAGCATATTCAATTTTTTAGGGAACAAAGTTAATAAGAAATAAGTAAACAAAACCAGAAGCGCCCCAACAATTAATCTCATACAACCAAAACTACACCTATCGTGGCTTAAGCATCAAATGATTATCGCACATCCTACTCAACAACTTATAAAAAGATAATTCACAACTAATAAATACTTTAGTTTTAGATATTACCCCTTCCTTAAAAATATTATTACATTTGTATTTGTGTCACACATAAAAATCCCGTAAAATTCGTATCTTTGCAGACACGAAGTTACGAAAAGAGTGTAATTTATTGGAAATGAGCGTAGGTTAATTGCTCATG
>NZ_BEWW01000040.1 GCF_002933955.1 Prevotella sp. MGM2 | reverse complement strand
AAAGATAATACATTTTCCGGCGGAAAGCAAATTATGTTAAAATCGTTGCCTGTAATTTATCCCTTCCCCTGAAAACGCTTTTTCCTCTGTCCGTTTTATTCATTTCGATTGAAAACGGATAGGCAGAACCATCCTTATGGCCACCTCTTTTCCACCAGTTTTTGCAGGCTTGAACTTTTTCAGCATTTTCACTACGCGGACGGCTTCAGCGTCACATGAAGGATGGAGCGGTTTCAGAACTTTTACATCTGTGACATTTCCTGTTTTATCAACTGTAAACCCAATAACCACAGAGCCTCGTATATTTTTTTCCAAAGCATCTGCAGGATAACGAATGTTCTCTGCCAAGAATTGCAGGAGAGCCGTCTCTCCCTTCGGGTATCGGGCAGGTTGTTCCACCTTGTAGTTGGCGGGTAAAACGCTGTCGGGTGCAGACGCCGTCAGCAATGCGGCGGGCATGTCGGCAGCCGCGGCCGTACCAGACTCTGAGGTCATGCCCATTGAGGCATAGGCGGGATGTCCCACAGCCAGCACACACAGGCTGAGAGATGCCAGGAGCAGGTTTTTCATCTGCCAAAAGCGGGAAGTCTTTTTAATGTTCATCATTCTGATTCGCTTTGAAAAGGTAATACACTAAAGTTATTGATAAAGGGTTTCGCTATCGTTTGAAAATTCGCCACTCATGCTCTTGGAGAAATTCAGTATCACTATATTTACGGATGCAATATACGAAAAAGATCGCAAATCAAAACCCAATATATTAAGTATTTATTTTCAGAAAAATCAATAAGTTCTGTTTTCAATATGCGTGGAAAGTAAAACACCTCTCAAAAGTTCCCAAAGGATATCAGCAAATAAAGGAATGTATATCGTCCGGCCAATTCGCAATCGTTAAAAAATAGTATCTTTGCAGGCAGAAGTTACGAAAAGAGTGTAATTTATTGGAAATGAGCGTAGGTTAATTGCTCATG
>NZ_BEWW01000039.1 GCF_002933955.1 Prevotella sp. MGM2 | reverse complement strand
CTGCCGGTCCGCTTCTCATGAAAAAGCAGCGGTTCTTTAACAGCCTTTATATGATGCAAAAATAAACAACATACCTAGAAGCACAAAGGCCAATCCACTTTTTTTTCCTAACTTTGCAAAGCGCCTTTCACAGGCCGTTATTCCATCATATCAAATCAATTACCGAAAATATCCATGCGACGCATATACTTAGGCATATTATCCGGACTCGTCAGCCTATTTTCACTGACAGGGACCGCACAGGTGCGTTTCGACCATCTGCACCGGGAGTTAGGTTCGCTCATCTGGCACACACCGGGTACAGCGGTTTTCACACTGAGTAACGAAGGAGACACCACGCTTGTCATACGCGATGTCGACCCCGACTGCGGATGTACAGCCGTTGACTGGCCGCGCACACCGATTGCTCCGGGGCAGAAGGCCGTTATCAAAGCTGTGTTCGACGCCGAACTGCTCGGTCACTTTGAAAAACAGATTGCCGTCTACACCGACCAAAGCGACAAACCCTACTATCTTACCCTCAACGGCGATGTGGTAGTGGAACGGAAAGAGAACATGGGCGATTATCCCTACCATGTAGGCGACTTGTACCTTAATGCCGACAATGTGGAATTTGACGATGTACGCCGCGGAGACCAGCAGGTCAAGACCATCACCATCTATAATGCCGGGAACAAAACGTTTACTCCCAGCCTGATGCATCTGCCCAAATATCTCACAGCACAGTATGAGCCGGCCAATATCCGTCCCGGACATACCGGCCGGATACTCCTGACGCTCGACAGTGAACAGTTGCGCACTTTCGGCCTTACACAAACCAGCATTTACCTGAGCCGCTTTGCCGGTGACCGCGTAGGCAATGAGAACGAAATATACGTATCGGCAACACTTCTGCCAGAACAGACATTTACGGCTGAGCAACTGGCCATTGCCCCCGAACTGCACCTTGACAGTACAACTGTCAACATGGGAGCAATGAACGGCAAGAAACGTCTGAAGAGCGAGGTCGTTATTACAAACACCGGCAAGTCAGCCCTTGAAATAAGTGCCCTTCAGGTTTACAATCCCGGATTGAGCGTAAGTTTAAGCAAACGCAGTCTGAAGCCGGGCGAAAGCGACAAGATAAAGATTACAGTCAATGCCAACACACATTATTTCAAAGGACGCCGGCGCGTATTACTGATAACCAACGATCCCGTCCGTCCTAAAGTAGTTATAGACATTACTGTAAAAAAGTGACTTTAAAATTTCGCAATACGGGAATAAATCCGTAACTTTGCACCGCAATCGGAAAGTAGCGCAGTTGGTAGCGCACTACGTTCGGGACGTAGGGGTCGGGCGTTCGAGTCGCCTCTTTCCGACGAAAACCGGAATAACTTCAGACTTTTGTCCTGTTATTCCGGTTTTTTATTTGGCATATAGTCCCTATTAAATAGGAATTCACCTTATCAACACATCTCATTACCTCCATTAATTGCAGAAAGCTACCATTAACTCATACAAGTTTCTTTGAACAGGCATATTGCATATAGGACATCCATCTGTCTGAACATCCCCTGTCTTTTATATTCATTTCTGATACTGGAGATAATATTCTTTATTCTTGGGATACTACTATTATAAAAAATGCGAACTTCTTCGTTCTTATTATGAAATGACAAGCGGAGCAATTATTGCCCCGCTTGTCATTTCTTATACATTAGGATTAAAATGTGTACTATTTTACATTTCCACCATCATTTAATGCCTCGCCAAGCCAAGCGAAGACGCATAAAATAATAATAATAAAACTCATAATAGTATTGTTTGAATAGGTTATCGAAATATTTTCAATTTATTTGTCCTTACGTCCGAAAATGGAGAAATGCACATAGCGCTTAGGATGTGACTTGAGATCAATCATAAGTGAATCGGCATGTTTCATCGTACTGTTCATATTATCATAAACGCCGCGGTCGTTTAGGAACAAGCCTAATGTATTGTCACGACTATTAAGTTTCGTGTTTAAAAGGCTTGTTGTGGAACTGAGATTATTCGTAAGTTGTTGTACGCCGTCAAGCGTTGTACCGACTTTCTGTATAGTGCCATCAACGTCTATACGGGCCAGATTACCGGAAAGAGTTTCCATATTCTGTCCGATACTGTTGGCTTTTCTCAGAAGCTGCGGTATGTCGGCTTTCATCATACTGTTGAAAGCCACCGATGTTTCCTGAAGATTTGCAGTCAGTTCTGCGGTGTTGCGCAAAGTTTGCTGCAATGCCGGATCGGCAGTCAGACGGTTAAGATTGGCCAGAATACTGTCAAGTCTCGGTAGTATCTGCTCCACAGCAGGTATCATAGATTCCAGCCTGTTCATAGCGCCCACGTGCAAGTCTCCGTTAATAGTGTCACCAACAGTGAGATGATGCAGGGGATTGCCCCCTAATATGAGATTCATTTTCACGCCGCCCATCAGTTCCGACTCAAGTTCGGCGCAAGTTCCGGCAGGAACTTTCATTTCGTTGTCGAGTTCAATGGTAACAACGACGTTGTCTGTTCTACTGTAGTCGTAGTCAATGTCACGTACAATGCCGACCGCATAACCGTTAGCATAGACGGGGTTAGATACCACAAGTCCTGCTATATGCTTGAATCGGACATAATAGGTATTACTCGATGTGAAGATGTTGATGCCTTTCAGGAAGTTGATGAGAATGAAGAGCAAAACAATGGCAACACAAACCGTGAGGGCCAATTTTACTTCTTTGGTAAAGTACTTCATGAGAATTTTGTATTTCGTTTTTGGGAATAATATGCTTGTTGATTTATTGCTTAGACTTTCTGATAGCAGCAGCCAAATCGGTACGTTGGCCATCAATGAAGGCTACGATAAATGTATCAGGGAATTTGGGCGAGATTTGCTTTTGAAGCCGACGGATTTCAGTATAGTTGCATGAACTGCCATAGGTGTATTTATACAAGTTGCCGTCACGGTAATATTCAATGCCTTTAAGCCCCTTTAAACGGGTATCGCCGGTTTTAAGCGGACGATCCACAGCCATCAGTTGTATTTTGAAAACGGGACGCGAAGTATCGGTTTCAGCGGTATCGTTATTACCGTTCTGCTGTTGTACGACTATATCTTTTTCTTGTTGGGGAATATTTTCTTTCGGAGTATTGTTTTTCGTTTCTGCCTTGTCTTTAGACGAAGGGGATATGTCCGATGCGGCCTCAGAAGCCTGGGATGTGTCACCCGTGGCTACTGGCACAACTTCCGGGATAGATGTTTTTTCCGTGGGAAGCAGTTCTGCAGCGATTGTATTGCCGTACATGCGGCGATATTTTATGAAGCCGTTATAGATGCCACGGGCCAGTTCGTTCACACCGGCATCGGAACTGAGATAACGCTCTTCTTCAGGGGTTGAGATAAATCCCAGCTCTGTGAGCACGGCAGGCATGGTAGTACGTTGCAGAACGAGATATCCGGCCTGTTGGACACCTCTGTTTTTGCGGCCGCATGAGGTATATTGCTGTTGTATGCATTTGGCCAGGTCTACACTCTGTTTCATGTTGCGGTCTTGCAGTAATTCGAATATGATGTAGCTTTCCGCTTTATTCGGGTCGAATCCTTCGTAGGTCTGCTGGTAATTTTTTTCGTAGGTAATGACACTGTTTTCGCGTTTAGCCACTTCGAGATTGGCAGCGGTACGTGCCATACCGAGCGTATAGGTTTCGGCTCCGTAGGCTATGCGGCCTGAGGGCAATGAGTTGGTATGGATGGACACGAACAGATCGGCTTTGTTATGATTGGCGATATCCGCACGTGTTTTCAGAGGAATGAACACATCCTTTTTGCGCGTGTAAACGACCTTGACATCATGGCAGTTCCGCTCTACCAGGCGTCCGAACGCCAGGGCTACATTGAGATTGATGTTTTTTTCTTTTGCGAAACTGCCGATTGCACCAGGGTCATGCCCTCCATGTCCCGGGTCAATGACAAGGACAAATTTCTTGCCGTTTGTTTGTTGCATATAATTGGCGTTTGCGCGAAAGGGCACGGCTGCGAAAAAGAAGATGAAACTCAGGTGTAAGAATATTCTGGAGTAAGGATATTGCATATCAGGCAGTTTTGCCGACAAAGTTAATAAGTTTTTTTCAAAAACTAATCTTTGTTGTTTCGTTTTCTGTATAAGTACAATTTATGAAAAATACTGTACGGGGGATGTGATGCCTGATTTCAGCCTGAAGTTGTGAGCAGGCGCCGTTATTACAAGCAACACATTATTTATATATGAACAGACATTCCGGTTTTCCGGTAATGATTAAAGGAGCCTGAACCTTTGTGGTTCAGGCTCCTTTAATCATTTTTGCCAGTGAATTATTTCTCGATATTGAGAGATCCTTCTCCAATCATTTGGTTATCTACGAATATATGTACTTTATATATGCCAGGCGATGGGCGTGGATCATCGAAATTGACATAGAGCTGCACGCGCTGTTCTTCACCGGTATATTCGAAACTTTTTGTGGCGGAATAAGGTATGGTCTTGTTTTCATAGGTGAAAGTTCCTCCACCGTTTACTACGCTGTTGCCGGGTTTGAGCAGACGCACATAGGCCGTGCGGTTGCCTGTGGCTGCCGTGACGTTGCGGGTGACGGTGAACGAGATGCTGAAACGGGTGATGTCTTTGCTGCGCTTGGCTGCCTTACCGTTTTTCTTGAGCGGCGAAAGACTGACGCCTGTTGCATTGAGCTGGGCGGCTACGGCTACCTGTTCTGTCAGTTGGGAATTACGTTTGTTGACGGCTGCCTTTTCCGCGCGCGTGCGTTCGGCATCGGCTCTGGCAGCATCGCGTTCGGTGGTGAGCAGAGCATTGATCTGCTGAAGGGAGTCGACCTGCCTAATGTAGTCGCGCAATACGGCGCGTACCGTAGCCAGTTCTTTCTTCAGCCTCAGGATTTCAGCCGCACTGTTTGTTTTGAGGTCTTTGAGTTCACGGAGGAGTTTTTCGGCACGTCGCTGTTCGGCATCGAGACGCATGACGAGTGAGTCGTCTTTGATGTCTTTTTTCATTTCGCCGTACTGTGCGGCAAATTCGGCATATTGGTTCTCCATTTCCTTGCGGTCCATCTCGGCGAGCTGGCGCAGTTCGTTGAGTTCCTTGTCTTTGTCGGCCGACGACTGGCCGCAACCAATCAGGGCGGAGGCGAGGAGTGTTGCTGCCATAAAGGCGAGCATGCTGTGGGTGAATTTCTTCATGTCAGTCGGTTTGTGATAAGTGAAGGGGTCAGTCCAATACGGTAATCCATCCATGGTTGTCGGGCTCGATGCCGTATTGGATGTTTCGGAATTTGTTGTAGAGCTGTGTCGATACCGGCCCCGGCTTGCCGTCCTTGGATATGACGTAGCTCTTGTTGTTCTCCATGTCGTCAATGCGGGCTATGGGGCTGATAACGGCGGCTGTTCCGCAAGCGCCTGCCTCCTCGAATGTTTCGAGTTCCTCCTCCGGTATTTGCCGGCATTCCACCTCCATGCCCATGTCGAGAGCCAGTTGCTGAAGGCTGCGGTTGGTGATGGAGGGAAGGATGGATGAGGACTTCGGGGTGATGTATTTGCCGTTTTTGATGCCGAAGAAATTGGCGGCACCACATTCGTCGATATATTTCTTTTCTTTGGCGTCGAGGTAGAACTCGCAGGAATATCCTGCATCGTGGGCCATTTTGTTGGCACGCAGACTGGCCGCATAGTTGCCGCCCACTTTGTAGGTGCCGGTGCCGAGAGGCGCTGCGCGGTCGAACTCGCGGATGATGACATAGTTGTTCGTGGCAAATCCTCCTTTAAAGTAAGGGCCTACGGGCGTGACGAAAATGAGGAAGAGATATTCGTCGGCCGGATGTACGCCCACCTGCGCGCCCGTGCCTATGAGCAAGGGACGGATGTAAAGGGATGCGCCGCTTTCGTAGGGAGGGATAAAACGTTCGTTGAGTTTCACAACCTTTTCCACCATCCGGCAGAACAAATCCGTGGGAACTTCGGGCATCAGTATGCCCCGGCAGGTGCTTTGCAGGCGTTCGGCATTGTCTTTCATGCGGAAGATGCGTATTTTGCCGTCGGGACAGCGGAATGCCTTTTGCCCTTCGAATGCTTCCTGCCCGTAGTGCAGGCAGGTGGCCGCCATGTGAATGTTTATCGTTTCGGAGGAGCTGACTTCTATTTCGCCCCATTGGCCGTTGCGGTAGTAGCAACGCACGTTATAGTCGGTGGGCATGTAGCCGAATGACAAATTTGTCCAATCAATCTTTTCCATTGTTTCTTCTATGTTGCTTAATTTGTCTGTTGTCTATTGACGAAGTGTTCATCCGTGCAAATTTACATATTTATTTGGTGATAGGTGTAACCCTGTGCAGGTTTTTAAGATGAAAGACGGCCAGAGTGACGATATGACTGTTTTTTATGTTTTTGGAAAGCCATCAACTTTAACATATTTAACTTTCCGTTACACTTCAATATGTTAAAACATAGGTTGCAAGTGATG
>NZ_BEWW01000038.1 GCF_002933955.1 Prevotella sp. MGM2 | reverse complement strand
GATTGAACGTTATTTCTCTACCTGCGGCTTCATGCTCATCTATCCGCCACAGCCTGCCGCACAATCCGAAGCTGCCGCTCTGCGCACCGGCGTGCCAGTAAAGATGAGATAATGGCAATATATGCCGCGGCTGCGCGGCTATGCCTGTCTGCCACTCGGACGATTCAATGAACGTGTCGGACCAAGTGGCGCATTTACCTGACGCGTTCGGACATATACGGAAAGACAGCGGCATTCCGCGGGGTATACTGCCATCGCCGTCTGTCGGCCTCATCTGCTGTACGTGCCTTTTTCAAAACTTTTTCCTTGTAGCTATGCCACACTCCGACTTGCCTTGTTCTGTTCCGGAAACATTACCGGTTGGAAACGACTGCCTTGCCGATGTTATTCTTCCGCTGGCTTTACCCGGTGCCTATACCTACGCCTTGCCACAAGAGTTGGCCGGGCGCGTCAGTGTAGGGTCACGCGTAGTGGTGCCGTTGGGCAAACGGAAATATTATTCCGCCATCGTTATCCGGCGGCCCGGCACGCCTCCGCCGGCAGGCGCAGAGTTAAAGAGCATAACCGATGTGGTGGATGAAGCCCCCCTGCTCCTGCCTCAGCAGATAAAATTATGGCGCTGGATGGCGCGGTATTATCTATGTATGCCGGGCGAAGTGATGAAAGCCGCACTTCCGGCCGGTCTTAAGCTTGAAAGCGAAATGCTCGTAGAGGCCGCGCCGGAGTTTACCGCTGAAGATTATGCCCTCCTGTCGGCACGTGAAAAATCCTTAGTTGATGCGTTGGCCGGCGAAAAGGCGGTCAACGTGGCCACGCTTGAAAAGAAAATAGGTCTTAAGTCATCGGTCCTCCCTTTATTACGCCGGCTTATGGAAGCCGGAGCGGTGAAAGTGCACGAAGCCATGGGGCGCACCCTCCGGCCACGGACAGAAATACATGTGCGTGCGGCCGACTTCCTGCGTGACGAGCAACAACTCCGCATGGCACTTGAGGATTTGAAGCGTTCGCAAAAACAAAAGGCCGTACTCCTGTCGCTTCTCAGTACAGGCGAAATGTCGAAGAAAGCCTTGTCGGACACAGTGGATGGCGCTGCCGCCGCAGTACCGGCTTTGCGCAGAAAAGGTCTCGTAGAGGTATTTCCAGTAGCCGTTGACCGGCTGAAATCCCATGCGGCCGACGCGGCTTTCCGCCAACGGCCGTTGAGCGGGGCGCAGCAGGAGGCTTTGGACGAACTAC
>NZ_BEWW01000037.1 GCF_002933955.1 Prevotella sp. MGM2 | reverse complement strand
TGAGAAAAATCCCATTGAATATGCCTCAAAAACACAGAAAAAGCGGGACTTCCTCATGGAAAGTCCCGCTTCGCTATCACAAAGATACAACATTTTAAGTCCAAAAGCAAATAGTGTTAAAATCAGGTTACGGCACACGTTCCATGAAATCTGTGAAGTTAGAAGTACTGACAAAAAGTACGGTACGGCATGAGAGAGAAGCAGAGTCCGCCCCAGTATTTCATCTGAAAATTCCCAATTACGCACAACAGGTATCGAGAGCTGTTATAAATTCACATTCTCTGGTGTTGTGTGCACTTTAAACGCAAAAAGTTTGTCAGTATTATTAAAAAGTCCTAACTTTGCCACTTGTGTGGCCCAATGGCCGGATTAACCTCAATAATTCGCAACTGAAAATGTCCATCACAAAAACCCGACAGAAACTGGTAGAGGTGGCCCGCGAACTCTTCGCCCGAAAAGGCCTGGAAGCAACGACCATGAACGACATTGCCGCCAACTCCGGCAAAGGCCGGCGGACGCTCTACACCTATTTCCGGAACAAAGAAGACATCTATACCGCTGTCATAGAAGTGGAACTGGAACGTTTGTCGGAGCAACTGGACAAAGTGGCCGAACTCGATGCCGCACCCGAACAGAAAGTGCTCGCACTCATTTACACTCACCTGAACATGATTAAGGAGACCGTGTCGCGCAACGGTTCGTTGCGGGCAGAGTTCTTCCGCAACATCTGGCTGGTTGAAAAGGTGCGCCGCAAGTTCGACGACGAAGAGCGCGCCATACTGCGCCGCGTACTCGAAGAAGGCACAAGACAGGCAAAGTTCCGCATAGAAAACGTCGACCTCATGGCCGACATCATTCACTACAGCGTGAAAGGACTTGAAGTGCCCTACATATACGACCGTCTGGGCGAAGGACTGACCGAAGCCGACACACGTCCCATCGTCATGGACATTGTGCGCCGCGCACTGGGCATGCCCTCCCAAAACTGACCGGAGGCGGAAACGCCACGGCACATACAACCTAAAAAACATTTACCAAATCATTCACATTTTTAGTATATGGGACTTTTAACAGGTAAAACAGCACTCATCACAGGTGCCGCCCGCGGCATCGGCAAGGCCATTGCCTTGAAATTTGCCGCCGAAGGCGCCAACATCGCATTCACCGACCTCGTGATCGACGAGAACGGCGAAGCTACACAAAAGGAAATCGAAGCACTCGGCGTGAAGTGCATGGCCTATGCCTCCAATGCCGCCGACTTTGCCCAGACGGCAGAAGTCGTGGCCAAGGTTCACGCTGATTTCGGAGCCATCGACATCCTCGTCAACAACGCCGGCATCACCAAAGACGGCCTCATGATGCGCATGACCGAACAGCAATGGGACGCCGTGATTGCCGTCAACCTCAAATCGGCCTTCAACTTCATCAATGCCTGCACCCCAATCATGATGCGCCAGCGCAGCGGCTCCATCATCAACATGGCCAGCGTTGTCGGCGTACACGGCAATGCCGGACAAAGCAACTATGCAGCGTCCAAGGCCGGCCTCATAGCTCTGGCTAAAAGCGTAGCTCAGGAAATGGGTAGCCGCGGCATCCGCGCCAACGCCATCGCTCCTGGTTTCATTGAAACAGCCATGACCGCAGCCCTTTCCGACGAAGTACGGAAGGAGTGGATGAAATCCATCCCCTTGCGCCGTGGCGGAAAACCCGAAGATATAGCCGACGTGGCAACGTTCCTTGCCTCCGACATGTCAGCCTACATCAGCGGACAAGTCATTCAGGTGGACGGCGGCATGAACATGTGACACCAGCCGGCCGGCAAACCATATTAGAAAAAGACGGGGCATGCTCCGTCTTTTTTCTTTTTCCGTAATCACACACCAGCCTCATATTCCGCCATACCAATTTGCACGCTGAAAAATAATTTGTAACTTTGTCTCATTAATAAAAGACAAAACAAGGACATGAAGCATTATTTAGTAACAGGGGCGGCCGGTTTTATCGGTGCCAACTACTTGAAATACATTCTTGAGAAGCACGACGATGTGCGCGTAGTCGTGCTCGACTTACTGACGTACGCCGGTTATCTCGGCACCATAGCCGGAGACATAGACAACGACCGCTGCTTCTTTGTGAAAGGTGACATCTGCGACCGCCAGTTGGTAGACAGCCTGTTTGCGGACTACAAGTTTGATGTAGTCGTCAATTTTGCCGCTGAGAGCCACGTAGACCGCAGCATAGAGAATCCACAACTCTTTCTCCAGACAAATATCCTCGGCACACAAAATCTGCTTGACGCGGCGCGCGCAGCCTGGGTAACCGGCAAAGACACACAAGGCTACCCCACGTGGCGAAAAGGCGTGCGGTTCCACCAAGTGTCCACAGACGAGGTTTACGGCAGTCTGGGTGACGAAGGCTTCTTCACCGAAGAAACGCCGCTCTGCCCTCACAGTCCCTACAGTGCTTCGAAGACATCGGCCGATCACGTTGTCTGCGCCTACCGCGACACCTACCATATGCCCGTGAGCATCACCCGCTGCTCCAACAACTACGGCCCCTATCAGTTTCCGGAAAAACTGATTCCGCTCATAATCAACAATATTCTGGAAGGTAAGAAACTGCCGGTTTACGGAAAGGGAGAAAACGTCCGCGACTGGCTATACGTGGAGGACCACTGCAAGGCCATCGACATGGTTATCAGCCAAGGAGCCGACGGCTGCATCTACAACGTAGGCGGACATAATGAGCGACAGAACATCCAGATTGTAAAGATAATTATCCGTACCATTCACGACTTGATGCAGGAAAACCCGAAATGGCGTACCTTACTCAAAAGACAAGAGAAAGGTTCTGACGGTCAGATCAGCGTGGACTGGATTAACGATGACCTCATAACATTTGTCAAAGACCGGCTGGGGCATGACCAACGTTATGCCATTGATCCGGAGAAGATTAAAACGGACCTCGGCTGGTATCCGGAAACGACTTTTGAAACTGGAATCGTCAAAACCATCCGTTGGAATCTTGAAAACCGTCAATGGGTAGAAGCCGTCAGTGGCGAGGACTATCAGCAATACTACGAAAAGATGTACGGCAAACGGTAAAACAACATTCACCGCTGATTTAAGAGAGGCGTAATTCCTGTTCCCAACGGAATTACGCCTCTTCTATTTAACAGGTCCATCACCTTCTTCTCCTAACGAAGGTACTTTAGCCCGACACTTTCCTACAATAGGGAAAATCATCATACATATCCCTAGAACAGGATTCCCGACAATTTACTTATTCCATTGCCAACCACATTTCAAAAGCCCGCTTTTTCTATGAGAAATCTCGCTCCTCCCAATTGCAAATAGGAATTATCTTTGGAAAGGAAGCGAGAAATGTCAATATGAAAACCTTGTACATCCAACAAAAAGGGTCTGTTACTTCCACCTCCCGAAAAAAAGGTGTAATTTTGCAATTGTTTTCAAATACTCTTATGGCTGTGCCTATAAACGATAATATCATACATTAACAACACACATATAATTCATACTCATGAAAATCTTAGTGATTAACTGCGGCAGCAGTTCCATCAAGTACAAACTCTACGAGATGGACGACAAAAGCGTGCTTGCAGCCGGAGGCATCGAAAAGATCGGCCTTGAAGGTTCTTTCCTAAAAACGAAAATCAACGGTGAGACGAAGATTATCGAATCGGCTTGTCCCACTCATACGGAAGGTATCAAACTGATGTTCGACACTTTACTCAACACTGAGTATGGTGCCATCAAGAGCCTTGACGAAATAAGCGCAGCCGGCCATCGAATTGTGGCTGGAGGACGTTTTACCAAAAGTCAGGTGGTAACAGACGAGATGCTGGAAGAATGGAAACAATACATGGATTTGGCTCCTCTCCACAGTCCGGCTCATATGAAAGGTTATCAGGCTGTCAAGAATATGCTTCCCGAACTTCCGCAAGTATTTGTATTTGACACGGCTTTTCACCAGACCATGCCTGAGAAATGCTACATGTATGCCGTTCCTTACAAATATTATGAGCAGAACAACATTCGCCGCTGGGGCGCACACGGCACGAGCCATCGCTTTGTAACGGCACGTGTGGCAGAAGTTTTGGGCGAAAAGGCCGAGAACCTGAAAATCATTACCTGCCATATCGGAAACGGAGCTTCTGTATCGGCTGTGAAAAACGGTAAATGCTTTGAGACATCAATGGGCCTCACACCGCTTGAAGGCGTTATGATGGGCACCCGTTCCGGCGACATTGATGCCTCAGCCGTATTGGCTATAATGAAAAAAGAAGGACTCACTCCCGACCAGATGAGCGACCTGCTGAACAAAAAAAGCGGTGTGCTGGGCATCTCCGGCGTATCGAGCGACATGCGGGAGGTTGAAGCCGCCTGCCAGAATGGCAACAAGCGTGCGGAACTGGCCCTCGAAATGTACTCGCACCGCATAAAGAAATACATCGGCTCATACGCTGCCATCATGGGAGGTGTGGATGTCATTGTATTCACTGCAGGTGTTGGCGAGCACCAATGGGACGTCCGTTACAATTCTGTAAGCGATCTTGAATTCTTCGGCGTGAAACTCGATGAGGAAAAAAACCGCCGGAACTGCGGCGAAGAGGAAATTATCTCCACGCCCGACAGCCGCGTGAAAGTGGTAGTAGTACCCACCGACGAGGAGTTGCTCATAGCCACCGATACGCTCGAACTCGTGGGCTGAAAAAGAAAATATCTTATTCTTGAAAAGAGAAGAATAATCAAACAAATGGCAGGGAAAAGAACTGCTTTCCCTGTCATTTTTAGTAAAAAGAGAATCATGAAAAACACCATACTTAAATATACCATGCTAATAGCGTTCCTGGCAATACCATTTTGTCAGGCACTAGCAGAAAACAAACCGATAGTAATCGGTAACAGTCGTTTCACCTTCATAACCGACAATCTGGTACGTTTGGAATATGCCCGACATCAAAAATTTCTCGAGGACTCTACCCTATTTGCCGTCAACCGTGAATCGGGAAACGTGAAAGTGGTCGTAAAAAAGAGGGCCGTAAGTACATTTTCACTACATCGGCCATGAAGATTGAATTCGAAAACGATGGTTTCCCGTTCGGGCAATGTAACCTTAAAGTTCATTATGAGCTGAACGGAAAGCCTAAGCGCTGGACTTTTACAGACGAACAGGGAGGACAACCAGGCAACCTGAAAGGCCCCGTGGTTACCCTAGATGCCGTAGGCTCTCCCATTCCCTTGCAGAAGGGACTGTTAAGCCGAGAAGGCTGGTATCTGATAAAAGATTCCGGAAAGGATGTCTATAAAAACGGCTGGCTCACACAACGAGATCCCGACCATATACAGGATTATTATCTATTTGTTTACGGTACGGACTAGAAGGCGGCACTACGTTCGCTAAAGGCCATCAGCGGTGCCGTACCTATGACACGAAAGTATATCCACAGCTCATGGTACTGCCGCTGGTGGGCCTATACGGCCGACGACTACCGCGAACTCGTGAACGGTTACAAAAAGCATGACTCTCCTTTGGACATTATGGTGTTTGACATGGATTGGCATCGCAAGGATGGAAAGGTGGGCACCGGCCATGCCGGCACACGCGGCTGGACCGGCTATAGTTGGAATAAAAAACTGATTCCCGATCCTGGCAAACTCATCAAAGAATTCCGTGACCAAAATGTTTATGTTGTACTCAACGAACATCCACACGATGGTTTGCGACCACATGAGGATATGCATGATGGTTTCATCAAAGATCTGGACTTTGACACATTAAAGGAAGGTGTACCCCTCTTTGATGCTGGAGACCGCCATTACATGGAAAAATTCCTGAAGCACGCTCACGGTGAAAGCGACTCAATGGGAGTGGCTTTCTGGTGGCTGGATTGGCAGCAGGACTACAGCTATCCAATAGTACGCGGCACAACGACCAAACATCTGCCTTGGCTCAACGAATTGTATTACAACTACTCAAAACAGGGCAACCTAAGAGGAGCCGGTTTTTCCCGCTGGGGCGGTTGGGGTGACCATCGTCATCCAATCCAATTCTCAGGTGATGCCGTCGGCAACTGGGATATGTTGCGCTTTGAGGTGAAACTGACCACTGCCAGCGACAATGCTGGCTGCTTCTTCTGGGCACACGACATCGGTGGCTTTTACGATGGACTAGATCCGGAACTCTATACACGCTGGACCCAATTCGGTTTGCTGAACTCTTCATTGCGCATCCATTCTGTGGTGGGAGAAAAAATGGACCGTCGTCCATGATTGTGGGGTGAACGGCAGGAAAAGGCCATGCGTCGCATCTACCACCTACGTTCCGAACTGATGCCTTATATTTATAGCAGTGTGCGTCAATGTCACACGGATATGCTACCGCTCAACCGAGGTCTCTACATAGAATACCCCAACGAAGAGAAATCCTACAACAACGACGGCCAATTTTTCTTTGGCGATTTAATATTGGGCGCTCCTGTAACACAAGCCGGCAAGGGGGAGGATTATAGAGTAGAGCTGCCTGTATGGTTTCCCAGCGGAGCAGACTGGTATAGCCTGTTTACCGGAAAAAATATGAAGGCGGAAAAACAGCTACAGTCAGTTGTCCACTGGAAGAATCGCCGGTTTTCGTAAAAGGTGGCTGGCCATTACCCATGCAGCCATATACTGAGTGCATGGCATCTACCCCACTTAAAACTTTAGTGATACGTTGCTACCCGGGACAAGCCGGTGATAACAATACGTATACTTTATACGAGGACGACGGCCTGACCACTGATTACCTTCAAGAACGTTTTGCTACTACAGCCTTGACATATAAGAAAACGGTCGATGGTATGGTTTTGATAAGAATTGCTCCGACCCAGGGAAACTATGAGGGGCAACCTCTTAAACGTGCTTATCGCATAGAATTACCCGGTATGTCTTCAGCCGCACAAATACGTGTAAATGGCAAGAAGCTAAAAATCAAACGTTCGGAAAATGTTGGCGGTCTTGTCATTCCTATCGCAGAAACAGACATCCGCAAAAACATTGAGATAACTGTAAACGAAGCGGTTTAAACGGGTCAAGCCGAAAACACGGTGCATGAAT
>NZ_BEWW01000036.1 GCF_002933955.1 Prevotella sp. MGM2 | reverse complement strand
ATATGCGTACGGGTGATGAAATATCATTGTTGAGCCGCGGGCAGAAAGACGCCCTCTCGAATATGGGGACTGCCTTGACCGGGAAGTTCGGGGAACTGGCCGGTCAAATCATCAAAGATCATCCCGAACTGGCACCGCTCATCGGGCAGATAGGTGGTTACCTGCCTCAGGTAGGCGATGCTCTCAACGGAGTGGGGCAGGGCATAGCCGATGCGTTGCGCACCGATACGCGTAACGTGACTACCGCCGCTGTCATTCTCACGCAACCGCTTTACATGGGCGGAAAGATAAGGGCCTACGACCGCATTACACGTCATTCCGAAGAAATAGCCGGCCAGCGGCTGCGTGCTGTTGAGCAGGAACTGCTGCTCGATGTTGACAAGGCTTACTGGCAGGTCGTTTCGTTGGTGAACAAACACCGTCTGGCCGTGGGTTACAGGGACATGCTCCGTCAGCTTTCCTCCGATATGGACAA
Source organism: Prevotella sp. MGM2 (assembly GCF_002933955.1). Lineage (GTDB taxonomy): Bacteria > Bacteroidota > Bacteroidia > Bacteroidales > Bacteroidaceae > Alloprevotella. The sequence continues at coordinate 25,121 of NZ_BEWW01000036.1, read as the reverse complement.
GATGATTGCCGAGGGGGTGGTCACCAAAGCCAGCGGTCTTACTGTCAGCGTGAAACTTAACGAGGCGGAAATGACCCTCACGAAGGTTGACAACGGGCTGTCACTCGCGCGCATGTTGCTTTGTCAACTTTGCGGTTTGCCGCTCGACAGTCAGTTGCAGACGGCCGATGAAGAATTGGAGAATCTTGAGGTGGAAACCCGCGACGTGACGGCTGATCCCTCGTTGGCCTTTGGCAATCGGCCGGAGTTGGGACAGTTGCAGGCTGCTGCCGGCATATATGATGAAAAGGTGAGGATAGAGCGTTCGGCCTTTCTGCCTCAGCTGGCCCTGACGGGCGCCTATACGGCCACCAACCCGGGCTTGACGAACGGTTTTGAAAACCGTTTCCGGGGTACGTGGGCCGTAGGCCTTACGCTCAACGTGCCGCTGTGGCATTGGGGGGAAGGCAAGTACAAAGTGCGCGCCGCACAGGCCGAGGCAGAAGTGGCCCGTCTGCAGGTGGCCGAAGTGCGCGAAAAGATAGAGCTTCAGGTGGCCCAGTCGGCCTTTGGAGTGAACGAGGCCAATAAGAAATATGCCATGAGCCTGAAAAACCGCGAAAAGGCGGAGGAAAACCTCCGCACGGCGCAGGTGGGTTTCAAGGAAGGCGTCATTGCCACAAGTGACTTGCTGGCGGCACAGACTGCCTGGCTGCAGGCGCAGAGCGACAAGATCGATGCGCAGATAGACATCAAACTGGCCCGCGCGCTGCTGGAGAAAAACATGGGAACATCGGGCCGTTGAAGGCGCGTATGGCAGTTCTTTCCTTCTTATCCGTTTTGACAACAATCATTTAATCATTCATTCAAAGAACAACGATATGTCACAAAAAAGTAAAGCCAACCTCTTACCGGCCATATTCATCATTTCCGCTGTTGTCGTGCTGGTGGCAGTGGGCAGCATGTATGCTTTCAGTCGTCCCGACAACACGCTTCAGGGACAGGCAGAGGTGAGTGAGTACCGTGTGTCGGGCAAAGTGCCCGGCCGCATAGCCGAAATCCGTGTGAAAGAAGGCGATTTCGTTCGTACCGGCGACACGCTGGTCGTACTTGAAGCTCCCGATGTGGAAGCGAAAATGAGTCAGGCGCGGGCGGCCGAAAACGCTGCTGCCGCTCAAAACCGCAAGGCGGAGAGAGGCGCGCGGCAGGAGCAAGTCAGTGCAGCTTATGAAATGTGGCAGAAAGCCCGGGCGGGTGTGGATATCGCTGAAAAATCGTATGGCCGCATGAAGCGCCTTTATGAGCAGGGTGTGGTGACGGCTCAGAAATTCGATGAGGCAACGGCTCAGCGCAATGCGGCCGTAGCCACGGCAAAGGCCGCCAAGGCACAATATGACATGGCGCGCAATGGCGCTCAAAGGGAAGACAAGGAGGCTGCGGCAGCCATGGTGGATCGTGCTAAGGGTGCTGTGAATGAGGTCGGGACCTACCTTAAGGAAACGGTGCTTCTGGCTTCGCACGACGGCGAGGTGACCGAGATTTTTCCACAGATAGGCGAATTGGTCGGGACCGGTGCGCCGATTATGAACGTAGCCATCATGAAAGACATGTGGGTGACGTTTAACGTGCGTGAGGATTTTCTGTCGCATTTTGCCGTAGGGCAAACCGTAGAGGCCCGTGTGCCGGCTCTTGGCGACAGGAGAGTGAAACTGAAAGTCTACTATATGAAGGATTTAGGCAGCTTTGCAGCCTGGAAAGCCACCAAGACGACGGGACAGTTCGACATGAAAACCTTTGAGGTGAAGGCCGAGCCGCTGGAGGAGGTGAAGGGGCTGCGTCCGGGTATGTCGGTAATCATGGATATGGAGTGACCTGTAGGAGAAAACGTTTTGACAGCCAAAAACACTAAAGTCTGTACGATGCGCACAATATTGAAAATAGCTGCGCGGGAGATCCGCCTCATGGCCGGTAAGCCCATTTATTGGTTCTGCATGGTTGCGGCGCCATTGTTCTGCTATCTGTTTTTCACAACGCTGATGTCATCGGGACTACCTACGGATATGCCGCTGGGACTGGTTGACAACGACCGCACCGCTACTTCGCGTTCGTTGGCACGTAACCTCAATGCCTTTCAGATGACGGACATCACAGCGCAATATGCCGATGTGAGCGAAGCCCGCCGTGCCGTACAAATGGGCGAAATATACGGGTTCTACTATATTCCCGAGGGAACTTCGCGCCTGGCGCAACGGCAGGAAATCCCAACGGTGTCTTTCTATACGAATTACTCCTATTTGGTGGCAGGTTCGTTGCTTTACCGAGACATGCGTACTGTTTCAGAACTCGCCTCAGGGGCGGCATCGCGAACCGTACTTTATGCCAAAGGTGCCACAGAGCGGCAGGCAATGGCCTATTTGCAACCGATCGTTATTGATACGCATGCCGTTGGTAACCCCTGGCTCAATTATAATGTTTACTTGAGTAATACCATTATTCCGGGATTACTGATGCTTTTCATTTTCATGGTGACGGTTTACGGTATCGGCACGGAAGTGAAAAGGGGGACTGTCCGCCAGTGGATTGGGTTGGCCGGCTGTTCTATGTGGAAAGCCCTTACGGGGAAATTACTGCCGCAGTTGCTGGTGTTCCTGCTGATGGGTACACTTTATGTCGTATGGTTTTACGGTTTCCTGAATTTCCCCTGCAAGTGTGGGATCCCCACGATGTGGCTGGTCATGGCTTTGGGCGTGATGGCCGCGCAGGGAATGGGCGTTTTCATGTTTGCCATGCTGCCTACGTTACGTTTGGGACTGAGCTTTGCATCGCTTTGGGGCGTCATCTCGTTTAGCATTTGCGGCATGTCTTTTCCGGTTATGGCCATGCATCCCGTTTTGCAGGGATTGGGATATTTGTTCCCGTTGCGGCATTATTTTCTGCTTTACGTGAACTGCGCCCTTGACGGTTATCCATTGTTTAATGTGTGGCCGTTTGTGCTTGGCCTGGTCGGATTCATATTGCTGCCGGTAATGTCGCTTGGTCGCCTGAAGAAGGTTTTACTCACTGTACCCTATATTCCCTGATCTATATGAACTTTCAGAAAATAAAAGATTATTGGCGGCAGTCGTGCAAAGACTGGAACTTCATTTTCATGCACGAACTGCGTAGCATGATTAAGGATGAAGGTGTGCTCATCTTCTTCTTCTTGGTGCCTTTGGCTTATCCGTTGCTCTATACTTTTATATATACCGGCGAAACTGTACGGGATGTACCTGTTGTGGTGGTTGATGACAGTCACACGGCCCGCAGCCGTGAATATATCCGCCACATCGATGCTACGGCAGATGTTGAGATCATGTCCTATTGCAGCGACATGGCTGCGGCAAGGAAGGCCATAGAACATCGTGAGGCTTATGGTCTTATTCATATTCCTTCGGATTTTAACGACAGATTGTCCAAAGGGGAGCAGACTTATGTCAGTGTTTATTGCGATATGAGCGGACTGCTCTACTATAAGGCTTTGGTTACTGCCAATACTAATGTGTCGCTGGCAATGAACGCAAGAATAAAGGTGGCGCGGGCCGGAAACACAACCTTGCAGCAGGATGAGGTGACGGAACATCCTATCGCTTATGAAGAAGTGAGTCTATATAACCCGCAGAACGGTTTTGCGTCTTTTCTCATTCCGGCTGTTCTAATTCTGATAATTCAGCAGACGCTGTTGCTGGGGGTGGGAATTTCAGCCGGTACAGCCCGTGAGAAGAACCGTTTTAAGGAATTGATGCCCTTTAACCGTCATTATACGGGACTCCTGCGCATTGTCTTAGGTAAGTCATGGGCTTATCTGCTCGTTTATATACCGATTTCTGTGTATGTTCTGGGAGTTGTGCCACATCTGTTCCGCCTCAATCAAATAGGCAGCCCTGTGAATCTGATTCTCTTTGTGATTCCGTTTCTGATGGCTTGTATCTTTTTTGCAATGACGGTTTCTGTTCTTGTACGTCACCGCGAGACGTGTATCATGCTCATTGTTTTCACGTCTGTTCCGCTTTTGTTCATATCGGGTGTCTCATGGCCGGGAACAGCCATGCCGGCATTTTGGAAAACCGTTTCTTATATTTTTCCATCAACGCCGGGTATTAACGGTTTCTTGAAAATCAATAATATGGGGGCGCCTTTGATTGCTGTACGGCATGAGTGGGTGATGCTTTGGACGCAGGCCATTATTTATTTTTTCACCACCTGTTTGGTTTACAGGTATAGTATCATAGCTTCTCGCCGTCATGTTGTAAGGCTTTATAGAAGGATGAAAGCTTTACGCGCAAAAAAAACTCACAAGGAAAGGGACGCTCATGTCTATCAGTAGACCATGGAACAGACATATGGCAACCAGTTCTTGACCGGATACGCGAAGAATAGCAGGCATAGTAATGTCGGCTGTAGTGGCACCGCCGGCTGCCAGTGGTCCGAAAGGGCCTAACCAACGTCTGAGCAAGGGAGCGCCTATCAATACCAGCATTTCTCGGAATATATTTGAAAGCAACGCTATTGTGCCTAACTCCGTAGCCAGCTGAATGCCCAATGACGGGGTCTTCAATTGGGTAATCAATACGGAGGATAGTGAATAATAGCCCATGCCGCTTCCTACGGCCATACAGTCGGCTATGCTCCAGCGGCTTAGTAATAATCCGGTCAAAGCTGAGAAGAGTAAGGTACCTGTGATGGTGGCTATGGGTATGAGCAGGACTTTCGGACCAACAGTGTTGATTATTTCTTTCAGGTTGCCGCTTCGTCCGATGTTGATGCCGACTTGCAGCATCATGAAGTAAAGAATGCAGACCGATAAATCCGGCAGATAATCCGGCATCTCCATAAAAGCTCCGGCTATGCAGCCGCTGCCGAACAGTATCAGTGTGAAAATACTTCCTTTCATGGTTGCTTTTTTTCTTTGTTGAATAACCATCGCCTCAGGGCGCATGCTGCTGAAGCACTTCCTATTGTGGCCATACTACCGATGAAAACGGCCTGTGCGCCGAGTTCCCACAGATTTCTTACAATTTGTGGATTACTGCCTACGGTTAATCCTAGCACCATGAGCATTAATCCGATGGTGTAGTGGAGTGAGTTTTCAACAAAGCGCAGTGACCGGAAGTGGCGAAAGAGATAACCGATGCCAATGCCGGCAAGAGTAATGAGGATGACCGGATACATGTTATGAGATTAGGAAAAGCATCCGCAGTTCGTTGGAAGGAACTTTGCGGATGCTTTTGTTATGTGTAAAGGATTATTTGAATTCTTATATCAGACTGGCAAGGCACTCTTTGATGCGGCGCATCGCTTCAACAATGTTGTCATCGCTGGTAGCATAACTCATGCGGAAGCAATCAGGGGAGCCGAATGCCGCACCGCCTACGGTGGCAACGTGTCCTACTTCAAGTAAGTAAAGGGCAAAATCCATGGAGTCGTTGATGGTATGTACGCCATCGGTTTTTCCGAAATAGCTGCTGCATTTTGGGAACAGGTAGAATGCTCCTTGAGGTTCGTTGACTTCCAATCCGGGTATTTCGCGTGCCAGACGGACAATGAGGTCACGCCGGCGCTCGAAGGCCTTGCGCATGTCTTCTACACATTGTTGAGAGCCGGTGTAGGCGGCTTCTGCTGCCTTTTGTGAGACGGAGCAAGGGCCGCTGGTGTATTGTCCTTGCAGCTTGTTGCAACCTTTGACAATCCATTCTGCACCAGCGATGAAACCGATGCGCCAACCGGTCATGGCATAGGCTTTGCTCACACCGTTGATGATGATGACGCGCTCACGGATGTTTTCAAATTGTGCAATGCTTTCGTGGCGGCCCACGTAATTGATGTGCTCGTAAATTTCATCAGCAATCACGTAAACGTTTTCGTGTTGTGCCAGAACGTCAGCTAATCCTTTCAGTTCGGCCTTGGAATAAACCGAGCCGGTGGGGTTGCTTGGTGAGCAGAGGATAATGGCTTTTGTGGCGGGAGTAATGGCCGCTTCAAGTTGTGTGGGAGTAATTTTGAAGTCTTGTTCAAAACCTGCTTCCACGATAACAGGTGTTCCTCCGGCCAGCTTTACCATTTCAGGGTAGCTTACCCAATAGGGAGCGGGTATGATAACTTCGTCACCGGTATTGACCAGTGCCATTACAGTGTTGCAGACTGACTGTTTGGCTCCGTTTGAAACTGAAATCTGTGCAGGAGTATATTCCAGATTGTTTTCATTCTTCAGTTTAGCTACAATAGCTTCACGAAGGGCTGGATAGCCCGCTACGGGAGAATAACGTGACCAATTTTCCTCTACAGCCTTGACGGCTGCAGCTTTTATGTGATCGGGTGTGTTGAAATCCGGTTCGCCCACACTCATATTGATAATGTCGATGCCTTGGGCTTTCAATTCACTGCTCTTTTGCGACATGACCAGAGTGGCCGAAGGAGCGAGGCGGTTAAGGCGGTTGGAAAGAATGTTCATGCTGGATGGGTATTTTGTTAAATTGCTAATTGAGGAAAGTGAGGCTGAAGATGGGGCCTGTAAGCTTTAATTGCGGTTGCCGCCGAAGATACGTAGCAGATAGAGGAATAGGTTGACAAAATCAAGATAGAGTGTCAGGCTTCCTAGCAGGGCCAGTTTCATTGTGTTGTTGTTGACTTCGTTGCCATGCTCAAGGAACATCATCTTGATTTTCTGTGTGTCGTAAACCGTCAGGCCCGCAAAGAGCAGTACCCCAAGATAAGTGATGCCCCAATAGAGTGCTGAGCTGGCTACAAATATGTTGACAATGCTTGCTATGATAAGGCCGATGAGTGCCATGAAAAAGAAACGTCCCATGGCTGAGAGGTCGCGTTTGATGATAAAACCGGCCAGACTCATTGCGCCGAAAGTTCCGGCAGTCACGAGAAACGTTGTTGCGATGACGTCCGTTGAATAAGCAAGGAATATAACAGAAAGCGTAGCGCCGTTGAGAATGGAGTAGGCGGCGAACATTAGCCCTGCAGTGGGAAAGGACATACGCATGATGCGCGAACTGAGAATGAAGACCAGTGCAAGTTCGGCTATTATCAGACCGAAGAATGTCAACCGGTTGGAGAAGATGGTTTCCATCAGTCTTTGATTGGTGGCCACGTATGCAGCCGTGAGTCCGGTCATGGCCAGTCCCATGGTCATCCATATATAAACTTTCCGCATAAGGGCGGAGAATGCCGTAGCACGTTCGGCATTGCCGTAAACATTAATGGTTTTTTCTTGTTCCATAAGATGTAATGTGTTTAATCAGGCAGAATTGTGTTCTTCCCTGGAGTTGTTTATTTGATATGTAGCGTGTGTCCCATGCGCTCTTTTTTTGTGCGCAGGTAGTGTTCGTTGTGTGGATTCGGGGTTATTTCAATAGATACGTTCTCGACGATTTCCAGACCATAGGCTTCCAGCCCGACACGTTTCACCGGATTATTGGTGATGAGACGCATTTTCTTTATGCCGAGTAAGTTGAGAATTTGTGCTCCCACGCCGTAGTTGCGCTCGTCGGGGTCATATCCCAGATGTACGTTGGCATCAACGGTGTCGTATCCCTCTTCCTGAAGTTTGTAGGCGGCGATTTTGGCCATGAGACCAATACCCCGTCCTTCCTGATTGAGATAGAGGATAACGCCTTTACCTTCTTTTTCAATCATGCGCATGGCTTCGTGCAGTTGGTCGCCACAGTCACAGCGCTCGCTGCCGAATATGTCGCCCGTCATGCAGGATGAGTGTACGCGTACAAGCAACGGCTCTTCATCGTTCCAGTTACCTTTGATAAGGGCTACGTGTTCCAGCTGGTTGCTTTTTTGGCGGAAGGGAATGAGGCGGAAGTGGCCGTATTGTGTGGGCATGTCGACTTCGTCACCTTTTTCTACGAGGCATTCTTGTTTCAGGCGATAGGCTATGAGGTCTTTGATGGTAATGATTTTCAATCCCTCTTTTGCCGCAAACTCTTGTAGTTGCGGCATGCGTGCCATAGTGCCGTCTTCGTTGAGGATTTCAATGAGGCATGCCGCTGGCTGCAAGCCCGCAAGGCGTGCCAGATCTACGGCGGCTTCCGTGTGTCCGGCACGTGCCAGTACGCCGCGGTCTTGGGCGTAGAGCGGATTGATGTGTCCCGGCCGTCCGAACGTTTCGGGTCGGCTTTCTGGGTCGGCCAACGCACGGATGGTGGCGGCGCGGTCGTGGCATGACACTCCTGTGGTACAACCTTCGAGTTTGTCAATGGTTACGGTGAAGGGAGTGCCGAGCATGCTGGTATTGTCCTGTACCTGAAAGTCCAGATTGAGTTCGCGGCAACGCTTGAGCGTGACCGGTGCGCAAAGTACGCCGCGGCCGTAGCGCAACATGAAGTTGACGGCCTCAGGGGTTACGAGTTCGGCCGCCATGATAAGGTCGCCTTCGTTTTCGCGGTCTTCGTCGTCTACAACGACAACGAATTTACCTTGCTTAAAGTCTTCGAGAGCTTCTTCTATTGTGGCTAGGTTGAAATGGCTCATATCTTTCGGTTATTGTTTTATAGGGAAAAATGTCTTGACGAATCTGTCTACGATTTTCCGTTGAGTGAGGATTTTATGATTGTTTCAGAGGTTTTGGCATGGGGAGTGTCCGCCCTGAAGAATTTTCCGGAATGGAAGTCGGTATTGTTTTTTTAGTTTTGATGGGTTTGTCCGGCCGGTTATTGCGGAAATGGCGGTAGGTGTACCAGCCGCCGGCGAATGCCAGTAGGATTACAATAATGGCAATGGCCCATTCGCGCCGGCGATGCTTTTTGTGTGTCGGCAAGGTTTCTTCCGCTTCTTCGGTAACAGCCTGTTCCGGCTTGTTAAGGGTGTTGATGATGAGGTTCAGGCGCATGCAGGTTTTCTCAATTTGTCGCAAGTCGCGCAGCAGTCGTAAGCGGAAACGCCAGATGCGTGCCCATAAAATCAGACCGACAGGAAAAAAGATGCCTGCGGCCATGTTTGCCTCACGGCTGGTGAAGGGCGATATGTGGGCGTGGGCATAAATGATTGGCAGGCGGTTTGTTTCCGCCAGCACCTGCGGTTCGCGGCTGTTGGAGAGTTCCTCGACTATTTTGTCCATCTGTTCGCCCAGTTTTTCTACGCGGCTGTCAGTAGTGTGTCGGAAGAAAATGTGGAAGTAGTTGGGGGCCGACATAAGATTGGCGGCTTGGGCGTATTCATGGCATCCTTCTCGCAGCCGGTCTATTTCCGCTGGTAGCCGGTCATAATTGGTTTCATTGATGATGACTTCCTTGCGGTTGATGTGGCGTGAGGAGCGTAGTCCCAGCAGTTGGCGGAAGAAAGCTGCGTAAAGTTCGCTGTTGAACATCACAGAGTCTTTATTGGACTTGTAAGTGAGGAACACACCGAAGGGTATGAGTACGGCAGAACTTATCCACATGCCGTAAATCATGTTCCAGGATCCGTCGCGTGCCATTTTCATGCCCGAAGTGTCGATGATGTAATAGAAAATGAATATGAGTACGGAAATGACTGCCGGAAGTCCCAGACCGCCTTTCCGGATGATGGCGCCAAGAGGGGCACCTACGAAGAAGAAAAACAGACATGCCAGAGAAAGCGTCATCTTCTGGTGCCATTCTTTCCAGTGGCGGCGGATGTTGCTGTCGCCCTCACCGCTCATTACGCTCTTCCATTCCAGTTCAGAGCGTATGGAGCGTATGTCGCCGGCTGCGCGCGTTTTGGCCGTCTGCAGGCGGTCGGGGGACATGCTGGAGAGCAGGGTGTCGAATGGCACTGCTTTCATCCGGGCCAGTGATTTAGTTTGTTGCTCCGAAAGGTTTGGCACACGATACCACCGTAATTTCACGTCATCGTAAAAGCGTTGTCCGATGCTATCGAGGCTGCTCTCTATGGAGTCTACGCTGGTTTCTATCTGCCTCATGTTTTTGGCCTGCGGCATATTGTTGAGCATGTTTTTGTCCATTAGGGCAAAATTGCTGTCGAAGTCTATGATTACCTGTTTGTAGTTGAATGTCTCGCGGTCGAAAGGCAGTTTGATGCTTCCCATGGCCGACACGCCGCCTTGTTGCCAGGCTTCCGATTGTGTGCCGCTCCACAGGTCGAGTTTCAGGTGGAGTTTGTCTTCCGACATTTCCAGACGTCCTGAATCTGCCAGTACGATCTGTGCCTTGTCGAATCCTTGGTCGGTTTTGTAGATGATCACCTGATAGAGCATGCCGGTTTCAGCATTCTTGCGTTGCACGTAAAGGTTAAGGTCCGGTATTTCGTTGTAGAACACTCCTTCGGGAATTTCCACGGCCGGTTGTGCCTGCTTCATGCTGAAGAGTAGCGTCTGCATACTGATTTGGGCTTGGGGACTTGTGAAGTTCTGAAAATAGAAAGAAGTTCCGGTAACCATTATGACAACTATCAGGATAGGGCGCATGATGCGTATGAGTGGTACGCCGGCCGCTTTCATGGAGAGCAGTTCCAACTGTTCGCCCATGTTGCCGAAAGTGATGAGCGAGGCCAGCAATACGGCCAGTGGCAGCGACATGGGCACGAGCGTTACGGCCATGTACCAGAAAAACTGCCCGAGTACATCGAGTGAGAGGCCCTTGCCGATGAGTTCATCCATGTAGCGCCAGGTGAACTGCATCATGAATACAAAGAGACAGATGAAGAAGGCGGCCACGAAAAGTGGCAGAAACTTCTTCAATATGTAGAGGTCTAACTTCTTCATTGTGGGGAAACGGTGTTCCGTTTGGGCGGCCTGCGGCGCGCTTCACATTTGCAATGCGGGGAACCGTGTTGGAATATCACTGCAAAAATACGAGTTTTTTTTCAAATAACCGTGTTAAACGGTTTGCTTGCAGCCGCTGTGAGCCGTTCTGCCCGCCTTTTGGGGCTGATGGATTTTTAAAATATTTACTGTCAGATGTTCCACATCGGTTTTAAGAGGTGGTATCAGGAAAAACTTTTCCTGTTTGTCTGTGATGTCTGAAGCGGTTCGCCAGACACTGCTCTGACCGGTCGGTGGTGTGGAAAAACTTTCGGTGCATGGCCGGAATAATATAGATTGCGCCAATTATGTTGAAACGTGGCGCAGCCGGTTTTCCACCACTCAGAAAGCACGCCGCATCACACGACGAAAGAAAAACGCCTGCATCAGTCCGCGTAAAGCAAGGTAGGTGAGAAAAGCTACCCATAAGACGGCATTATCTGGCGGAAACAGCGCATTGACGAGAAAGAAAGCGGCCGTGGCCACAGTCATGGACAACAGCATTTCACGGGTAGCGGTGGCTCCGATGAAAAGGCCATCGAAAAGAAAGGCGCCAAAGCTCAGGAGAGGGAGCACCGCTATGGCTGGAAGGTAGCGGACGGCGGTTTCGACAACGGCAGTTTCGCCGGTGAGCAAACGGAGAAAAGCGGCGCCTCCCAAGGCATAAACTCCAGCAAAAAGAATAGCCAAACCGCCGCCTGTGACGAACAGCAGTCGTGCCAGGCTACGGAAACGGCTCACATTGCGCGCGCCTACATAACGGCCGCCCAAAGCTTCGGCGGCATAGGCAAAACCATCCATGAAATAGGAAAAAAGAACAAAGAACTGCATCAGGAGGGTGTTCGCTGCCAGCACCAGTTCGCCTTGCGCCGTACCGGCGGAAGTGAAACTGGTGGTCACTCCAACCAGACAGAGCGTGCGTAGGAAAATGTCGCGATTGATACCTAAAAAATGCGCCAAAGCGGAACGTTTCCACACGCCCTTCAGGTGCAGGATACCGGAAGCTGAGGCATGATAACGCTTCCACCACAATGCAAATCCTACAGACAATCCGACATATTGTGCCGTCAGCGTGCCTAATGCCACACCTTCGACTTTCAGTCCGATTCCTGCAACCAGTATCAGGCTCACCGCTATGTTGACAACATTTTGGACTATGGCAATATACATGGGAAAGCGGGCATTCTGCATACCAAGGAACCAGCCGGTGAGACCATACTGCGCCAGTACAACGGGAGCTCCCCATATAAGAATATTGAAATAACGGCGGGCAAGCACCTCTACGTCAGGTGATGCCGAAACCAGCCGGAAGGCGACATCCGTCAGCACTCCCTGCAAGGCGATGAGTAGCAGACCGGCTCCCAAGGCCACACCCAACGAACGACACAGTGCACGCAGTACCTCGGTCTTGTCACCACGGCCGTAGGCCTGCGCCGTCAGTCCGCCGGTACCCATCCGCAAAAAGGCAAAAAGCCAATAAACCATATTGAACACCATACCTCCTACTGCAATGGCACCGATATAAGCCGGTGAGCCAAGATGGCCTACGATGGCGGTATCGGCCAGTCCGAGCAGGGGCACTGTGATATTGGAAACGATACTGGGAACGGCTATGCGCCAGATGTTGCGGTACATAAGGGAAAGGAGGATTTACATGGAAAGGAACTTCACCTCCTTGAAAGCGTAGGAGGATTCACGGCCGTTTTCCTCACACAGACATAGTTCTCCGGACGGAGCCACTCCGGCTATGCGGGCAAGGAAGCGCCGGCCGCCGGCTGTCTGATAAGGATGGAATCCCTCGCGCCGGTAGAGACGCGATAAATACAGATGATGTAGCTCATGCTCTCCCCCTCGCTTGAGATGGTTGTAATACTGCTCAAAATAATGGCAGATATGGTAAAGCAGTTCCTCACAGTCTACCGGTCTGCCCAAAATCTGCCGCAATGAAACGGGATTGGGCGTATCGCTCCCGAAACGGGTCTGATTAACATTCAGTCCTACTCCGGTAACGGTGGCGGTAATATGCCCTCCACTCAAATCATGTTCGAGTAACATGCCGCAAATCTTGCGGTCGCGGTAATAAACATCATTCGGCCACTTCAGCGTAATGTCATTCACATAAGCGTCTAGTGCCGAAGCTACCGCCAATGCCTGTACCTCCGATAGGAAAAACTGCCTGGCCGCCGGTAAGAAAACGGGGCGGCAACGTATGCCGAAAAGCAGGTTCTCACCCGCGGTCGCTTCCCAATACGTACCGTGCTGCCCGCGGCCGGCCGTTTGGAAACCGGCCGTCAGAAGCAGGAAATCTGTAGTGTGAGCCGCCACCATTTCCTGACGGCGCAACTGCAGCATGGTAGAGTCTGTCGTCATCAGGCTTATCCGCCGCCAAGCGGCAGAAAGTTCACCGGAGCTGGGCATATTCCGCTTGTGTTTTCTTGGGAAGTTTCTTCAATACCTCGTCTAGAGAATGGTTTATGAGCTGGAGAATCACATCATCGGACACATCGGCATCGAAAACCACATCGTTCCAGTAACGCTTGTTCCAATGCCAGGCGCCGTCAATGCCGGCATAAGTGTCGCGCAGGGCTATGGCACGATCTGGGTCGCACTTCAATGCCACACGGTCAGGCCTCGTAAGGTCAAGGCAGGCAAAAATCTTATTATAAACTCTGAAAAGAATGTAATCCGGTCCGAAAGCGGTATCTTCCGTCACCAGAGGCAGGGAGAGGCAATACTCCCGAACGGTTTCTATGTTCATTGGAAAGAGGTTTTGGCAACGCCGTATTTCTTCTGATAACGTAAAGTTTCGGAGTCAAAGGCATTTTCTATCTGTTGAATCTCAAAGGGTCTCCGCTCGCCCACAACAGTTATGATGTCGAAACGGAAAGGCTGGTCAAGATGTTTGTCCAATATATAATGGTGGGCTGCTTCGAGAATGTTCTCCTGTTTTTCCAGATTGACAGCAGCCTCTACCGGTACTTGGGTCTGGCTGCTGCGGGTCTTCACTTCCACAAAAACGATCTCACCGTAATAATCGGCCACAATGTCCAGTTCCAAATGTCCTACGCGCCAGTTGCGGTCAAGAAGGCGGTAACCGCGGTGCATCAGATACCTGCAGGCTTCTTCCTCACCGGCCAGGCCCAGTTCGTTGTGCCGTGCCATCAGCGTTTACGCTTAAAAAAACTTGTCATTAGTCCGCCGCATTCTTCAGCCATCACGCCGCCCACTATTTCTGTCCGGGGATGCAGCGCCTTTGGTGCATAAACACTGAAGCCGCGTTTAGGGTCGGCGGCACCGTATACCAGACGTCCCAGTTGCGACCATCCGATGGCTCCGGCGCACATCACACAAGGTTCTACAGTTACATAAAGCGTGCAGACATCCAGATATTTTCCGCCAAGAGCGTCGGCAGCCGCTGTAATAGCCTGCATTTCTGCATGTGCTGTCACGTCATTAAGCGTCTCTGTGAGATTATGAGCACGGGCTATTATGCGGTCACGGCACACCACCACGGCACCAACCGGCACCTCATCGCGGTCAAACGCCATCTGTGCCTGTTCCAAGGCACGTTTCATATATTCTTCGTCGATCATCACTTGAATTCTTTTCATTTAAAATAAGAACAGGAAAGGTTATCAGGAAAAATTCCTACATACCGCCCACAAGGCGCAAGGCTACCCTTCCGCGCTCTTCGTCTATATCAATCACCCGCACGATTACCTGCTGCTGGATATGCACCACTTCTGCCGGATCTTTCACAAAACGGTCGGCCATTTGCGATACGTGCACTAATCCCTTGACCTTTATGCCCATGTCAACAAAGCAGCCGAAGCGGGTTATATTGGTCACCACACCTGGCACTTCCATTCCTTCTTCCAAATCGGACAACGAGCGCAATCGTGCATCGAAGCTGAAAACCTTGGCAGTGCCACGCGGATCCCGCCCGGGCTTGGCCAACTCCGCCATGATGTCCTTCAACGTAGGCAGGCCTATTTCGGCGGAGCAGTAATCCTCCAAGCGTATTCCGGCACGCAGGTCGGGAGAGCCTATCAGTGCCGGCACATCACATCCGGCGTTCTTTGCCATCCGCTCCACCAAGGCATAGCGTTCCGGATGTACAGCCGTATTGTCGAGAGGGTTATCGCCACCTGATATACGCAGGAATCCGGCACACTGCTCGTAAGTCTTCCTACCCATCCTGGGCACGTCGAGCAACGCCTCCCGTGAAGGGAACGCGCCATGTTCGGCCCGATAATCCACAATATTCTGCGCCAGCAACGGCCCTAAGCCCGATATGTACGTGAGCAGGGACTTGCTGGCGGTGTTGACGTTTACTCCAACGGCGTTGACGCAGCTTTCCACCGTTGAATCGAGTGATTTCTTCAAGGCTGCCTGGTCGACATCGTGCTGGTATTGCCCCACGCCGATAGCCTTGGGGTCAATTTTCACCAACTCTGCAAGGGGGTCGGACAGGCGGCGCCCAATGCTCACGGCACCGCGCACGGTTACATCATAGTCAGGAAATTCCTTGCGCGCCAAGGGTGAGGCGGAATAGACTGACGCCCCGTCTTCGCTTACCAGAAAAACGTCTACCCCCTTCAGGTGAAGATTTCTTACCATCTCTTCCGTTTCGCGGCCGGCCGTACCGTTTCCTATGGCGATGGCTTCTATCTGGTAGTCCTTTACCATACATGATACGGCAAATCCGGCGCGCGCATACTGATTGACCGGCTGGTGGGGATAGATGGTTTCGTTATGGAGGAGATTGCCGTGCGCATCAAGGCACACAACCTTGCATCCTGTCCGGAAGCCGGGATCGATGCCCATGATGCGTTTCTGTCCCAGCGGAGGGGCCAACAGTAACTGCTTGAGGTTGGCTGCAAACACTTTGATGGCTTCTTCGCCGGCAAGTTTGCGACTTAAAACCGCAAATTCGCCTTCGATGCCGGGCAGAAGCAGGCGCCGGAAGCCATCCTCTACGGCCTGTTGTACCTGCGGGGCAGCCGGTGTGCCGCGACGCACGTAGCGGTGAACGATGTCCTGCCGTGCGGCTTCCTCGTCGGCGGGTCCGATGCTCACCCGCAAATATCCCTCAGCCTCGCCGCGGCGCATGGCCAGCAAGCGGTGAGACGTGCAACGGCGCAAAGGTTCGCAAAAGTCAAAATAGTCGCGGTATTTCCCGGCTTCGGCAACTTTTGACTTCACTACCCGTGAACGGATGAGGGCTGTCTTTTCAAAAACATGCCGGAGCCGGCGCCGTGTTTCCTCATCTTCGCTCACACGTTCGGCCACAATGTCGCGTGCTCCCTGTAGGGCAGCCTCAACGTCAGGAACTCCGTCGCCTATGTAGCGCGCAGCGCTCTTGAACGGATCGGCGTAAGGCTGAAGCATCAAAGTGTCAGCCAGAGGCGACAGCCCCTTGTTTCGTGCAGCTTCTGCCCGTGTTTTCCGTTTGGGCTTGTAAGGCAGATAAATATCTTCAAGCTGTGTTTCGTCCCAACACGTCGTGAGGCGCAAACGGAGTTCTTCGGTCAGTTTGCCCTGTCCCTCAATGGTTTTAAGTATGAACTCACGCCGGTGAGCCAGCTCTGCCAGACGTTCGTTTTCTTCCTTCACCTTGCCTACCTGCACCTCGTCAAGTCCTCCCGTCACCTCCTTGCGGTAGCGGCTGATAAAGGGAATTGTGGCACCTTCGTCTATCAGACGCACGGTAGCGGCCACCTGTGCCGGCCGCAAACCGAGAGAACGGGCTATGATATTTGCAATTTCCATGTTCTTAAGAAGTTTTTCACAAAAAACGGTTTCGCTACGGAAAACTATTGCTGTTCCGAGAAATATCTCCACAAAGGTGCTGCCATCAAGGCTTGTCTGATTTCGTCGCCCGAGAGCAACTGCCTCACCTCCTGCGGAGAGAGGAGATGCACGACAATGTCCTCCGTAGGTTCGAGGTGCTGTTCCGAGAGCAGTTCAACGTCTTCGGCCACGTAGCAGTAGGTCAGGTTGTTCATGGCACTGGCATTGCAGGCCAGCGTAGTGAGCAACCGCCAGCGGCCGCCGCCGTAACCGGTCTCTTCGTAGAGTTCGCGCCGCGCGGCCTCTTCAGGCGAAGCATCGCTGGCATCAATACAGCCGGCCACGATTTCCCATGCGGTCTGTCCCAACCCATGCCGGTACTGTCTGATGAAGACGAACTCTCCTGTCTTGGTACGGGCTATGACGTTTACCCAGTCGGGGTATTCCAGCACATAATATTCATCGTTCACCACACCGGCAGGCAACCGCACACAGTCGCGGCGGGCCGTGAGCCACGGACGGCGAAAGAGGTAATCACTTTTCAGAATTTCCCAGTGACGGGGATCATTGTCAAGCTTTTTCATAAAGAAATCAGATATGAGCTGAATGACAGACAGACCGGATGAAAAATATCTTCGTTTTAATTGACAACAAGTTGCGGAAAGTATTTGCGCAGGATTTCCTCAGCCCGGACAAGCTGCTCCGGCGTATTCTCCTTTATGTCCCGCAGCTGGTATTCCCATCCCAAGGCTTCGTATTTATGAACACCGAGTGTATGGTAAGGCAGCAGTTCCACCCGTTGAATCTGCCGGAAATCCTTAAAATGCTGTCCCAGTTTGTGCAGATCCTCTTCCGCATCGCTCAGTCCGGGCACAAGCACGTAGCGCAGCCAGAAAGGGTGCCCGCTGGCCTCAAGCCATTCGGCGGTATGGAGCGTCTGCTCATTGCTCCGGCCGGTAATGTGGCTGTGACGCTCCGGATTGATTTCTTTCACATCGAGCAGAACAAGGTCTGTCAGACGCAGAAGTTCCTCTACATGACTGTTCCACACCGTGCCGTTAGTATCGACACAAATATGAACACCGGCCGCTTTAAGACGCTCAAAAAGCGGAATAAGCGCCTCGGCCTGAACGGTAGGCTCGCCTCCCGAGAAAGTAATGCCTCCACGCTTGCCGAAGAAAGGCTTCATAGAAACGGCCTGCTCATAAATATAGTCGGGCGAAGTCTCCTTGCTTTCACCCACGGCATCGATAGTGTCGGGGTTGGCGCAATAAAGGCAACGGAACGGGCATCCCTGAAGGAACACCACGTAGCGCAGGCCGGGGCCGTCAAACGTACCCATGCTCTCGTAACTGTGTACTCTTATTGTTTTTTCCATAATTTTTCTTTCCAACCGGTACGCCCGCCACAGCTGCCATGCGTTGACATACGGAAGCATTCCGCGAGCGACGTTTCGTGATATAGTGAGGACAAAGATAACGATTAATATTGGAAAAATCCAGCAGCGGAAACAACATTCGGAAACCCGACAGGCAGACCGCCGGAAGAAGTAAACATGTATTGGGGTTATTTAAGGATTATAAACAATACGGCCGCGATTCACCGATTTAACATTTCTTGCTTTCGGTCGTTTCAGGTGGTATCTTTGTAGCAGAATATGAAGCCGTCTCGCAAGGACGGCTTTTTTCATGAATTTTCAAGGCAAAAAAGTCCGTATTGTTCTTAAAAATGCAATACTTGGAATTTAAATTCCGAGTATTGCCCTAAAAAATATCTCTATTCCCATTGCCGGAAGGTGCCTTCATTGCTCTAAAAGACGGTCGGATGCCAAAGGAAAAGTTAAAAGTGTTAATTCTCATTACGGTCCTCAAACTATTCTTTTTACTTTAATTAGCTAAAAACAGAGGACAGATATAACTGATAAATCCATACCATTTCATAAAGAAACGATATGGATTTTTCATCATTAAAGCCTTCCTGAAGAGGAATGCCCTATTCTTCTATTACCCCCTGTTTGCGCCATACTTCAATAAGGGTATCGGCATCGGAAAGAGCCTTTTCGGGCGTGACTTCATACTCTTCCACCAGCAGACGGGCCAGTGTGTGGGCATCAAAAGAACCGGTGCCCACAGCGGTCCATAAATAAGCGGCACTCTCATTGAGGGTAATAAGCTTGCTGAAATCAACATTTTCAATGCCTTGGGCTATGACGACTTTCTCGCCGCACACATCGCGCAATTCGAACCCGGATTTTAATTTCATGATTTTTCTGATATAAAAGATGTTATGATTTTATTCTTGAAGGAAACCAACGAAGGATTATGCGCCTGTGGAAAGCCAGAAATATCCGGCGCAAAAAAGAGGAAGAGGGCCACAAAAAGGAATAAAGACGCCATTTCACGCCGGAAGTGGAATCGGGACAACTACGCCCCTTGCGTAAAAAACCTGTTGCCCGTCCGATGACATGCGACGGATGGCAACTTTCCGTTCCGTAAACATTTCCGTCACCACGGAGCGTAACCGTATCGCCGGTATGACTTACCACCCGATGAAACACGTATACTCCGGGATTTATCTCGGCCAATACGGCATCGCCCGGCTTTACGCCGGCTCCATCGCAAGGAGCCAAAATAACTCTGTCGCGGCAATCTTCCAAAAAAGGCCGCATGCTACGGCCGCGTATCCGGAAAGTAGCAGTGCGTCCCTCGTCAAGCATGTTCTTGACAGCCGGTATAAGATGCTCGGCAGGAATGGCTTTGCTTTTCGTCTGCCTCTCTTTTTCTCCTACAGCCGTATTCATTTGTCCGAAGCTATGGTGTTGAAACTGAGTAGCGCTGCCTCTTTGTCGGCCCGGCATTTAAGATAATAGACCGGAACGGAAGACGCTATTCGGGATACGGTATTGAGTATGGCATTATAGGAAGGCTTGTCCCACATCATGGAAGAACACGATGAAAACACTGAAGCAAAGGATTTGGCACCGGTCTCACGGAATATGACGTTCTCGGAATACTGCTCCAAGCGGAGATAGGCTCCAACCGGAAGAGACAAATTGCGATAACAGGGTGTTTTACCGCTCCAGGGAGTACCGTATACCGACACACTGCCGTCCTTGCCGATCCGAACGGCGGGATTATCATCGTTAAGCAGGTCTGAACCGGGAATGTGCTCACGCCACAAACGGGAGTGGGTGCTTTTGCCTGTTCCGCTCTTACCTAAAAACAGATAAGCATAACCATCTTTCATCGTAACAGACGCGTGTATAAGGAGAATGTCATGGTGGGCGCCGGCAAAGGCAAAAGCAATCATAAGGGCATTGTTCAAGCCAAAACGCCAAAGGTCGTCACCACCGAAAAGCGAGGCTCTGCACTCTGAGAAATCCGCGGAAGTCTCCATGGCACAAGCCGGTTTGCCCCCCACATCAGTGATGGTTATAAAATATCCTCCTTCCGGTCGTTTGTAAATACCATGGTTGATACCGCCGCAATCGAACGTCCCTATTTCTTCACCATCCGGAATGAAACTTACCAGATTGTCACCAATGGTCATATCGAAAATGACAGAGGTATCCTTTCTGTCTTTTATATAAAAAGGTGCATAAGAAGGCAATAGGGGCCTTGCGTCTGTTATTTCATTAAAATGAAGATGAAATGCGGCATCCGCCACTTGAAAAAAGAAATCGTTCACTCTTTTAATGAGTATGGGCAAAATATATTTATCAACTAAATTCTCACAAAGCTACTTGCCCTTAGTTTCCGGCATATTCCCATCGGAAACAGAAGGGGCAACCATCCGGAAGCGAAAATCCTTATCTGGAATCAACAGAATATTATTTCGCTGCTCTTTATTCAGATTCTTACGCACTGCCGCCCATTTCTTATCTGCCTTCTTTTTCTTTGGACTAAAGAAAAAGGCACAGGTGAAATATTGTCCTGTCTGCTCCTGAAGATAAGTTTCCATTTGACGGACATAGGTTTGACAGTTGTCAAAGAAAGCAGACTTGCTGTTTATTACGCCTTCAATTTCCTGAATCGAGGACAAATATACGGTCGTATCCCCTAAACTGGTGGCTACACCGAAAACATAAAGTTTTCCGTCATCACTGCCTCCTTTTGCACAAACAGAAACAGAAGAACATGCAATAATCAATGCTAAAAAGAAGAATCTGACAGCCATAAGACTTATTATTAAATGAAACAAACGGGCAAGGATGCAAATCTGCTGACTTGCATCCTTGCCCGTTATTATTTTTTTACTGAGCTTGCTGTTGAGCCTGCTTAATCAGAGCCTCGCTCGGGAAAATATAAATTTCCACACGACGGTTCTGCTCCTTGCCGGCGGCAGTGCTATTGTCGGCTACAGGATTAGTTTCGCCTAAGCCAGTAACCTCACGTATGCGAGAAGCGGCCAAGCCACTGCTTTTCAGGAAATTGCTCACTGTCTGCGCACGCTGCAAAGAAAGAACCTTGTTCTTTTCCTGACTCTGAGCAGCAGAAACGCCCTTAAACGGCGTATTGTCTGTAAAGCCGTAAATACTGAGATCCAAATCAGTATCCAGATTAGTTACAAAAGTCTTCAGATTGCTTTGCGCCTGAGCACTAAGCGTAGAACTGCTCAAAGAGAAGAGGATGCCAGAAGGGAACGTAGCCTTTACAGCTGCGGCATTACCGTTCTCATCCGTAATGACTTCAGTTTCAGCATTGGCGGCCTCAGCTGCTTTCTTAGCCTTGTCCATCTTATGGCCGATGAGCGTTCCTGTACCGGCACCAACAGCAGTACCGATGGCTGCACCGATAGCAGCACCCTTACCACCACCGGCTAACTGACCGATGAGAGCACCGAGAGCACCACCGCTACCACCGCCGATAAGACCTCCTTTGGCTGTATTTGACATTGAGCACGCACTCAAAAGCATAGCTATACAGAGTATACCTGTTGAAAATTTCATTGTCTTCATAATCGTTTTTACTTAAATCTTTAATGATAGTTTGTTATTACGCGGCAAAGGTACGAATTATTTCGTAATTTTGCAGCCACATAAATGTTATTTTACGATATGGCAAAAGAATTAAAAGACCTTACGAAACGTAGTGAGGATTACTCAAAATGGTATAATGAACTTGTTGTCAAAGCTGATTTGGCCGAACAGGCCGATGTGCGAGGCTGCATGGTTATCAAACCTTATGGTTATGCCATTTGGGAAAAAATCCAACAGTCCCTCGATGACCGCTTCAAGGAAACCGGCGTTCAAAACGTATACTTCCCGATGCTTATTCCCAAAAGTTTTCTCTCGAAAGAAGCCGAGCACGTAGAAGGTTTTGCAAAAGAATGTGCCGTTGTAACACACTACCGCCTTAAAGCCAACCCTGAAGGTGACGGCGTGGTAGTAGACCCTTCTGCCAAATTGGAAGAAGAATTAATTATACGCCCTACTTCAGAAACTACTATCTGGAACACTTATCGCAAATGGATACATTCTTGGCGTGACCTGCCTCTCTGCTGCAACCAATGGTGCAACGTAATGAGATGGGAAATGCGCACACGCCTGTTCTTGCGCACCAGTGAATTTCTTTGGCAGGAAGGCCATACGGCACACGCCACAAGAGAAGAAGCTGAGACACGCGCCAAACAGATGCTTGACGTTTACGCCGATTTTGCTCGTGAAGTAATGGCTATACCTGTCATACGTGGCGTAAAAAGTGCAACAGAACGTTTTGCAGGGGCGCTCGACACGTACACCATCGAAGCCATGATGCAAGATGGTAAGGCTCTCCAAAGCGGAACAAGTCACTTCCTGGGGCAGAACTTCGGTAAGGCATTCAATGTGCAGTTTGTTGATAAAAACAATCAACTGGATTATGCCTGGGCTACCAGTTGGGGAGTTAGCACTCGTCTGATGGGAGCACTCATCATGACACATTCCGATGACAACGGTTTGGTGCTACCACCTCATTTAGCCCCGATTCAGGTTGTAATCGTACCTATATATAAAGGTGATGCAGAACTGTCCGAACTGAATGAAAAGCTCAACGCCCTCACCTCACGTCTGAAGTCCATGGGCATCCGCGTAAAGTACGACAACGCAGACAACAAACGTCCTGGTTTCAAATTTGCGGATTACGAATTGAAGGGCGTGCCGGTACGGCTCGTTATGGGACACCGCGACATGAACAACGGCACAATAGAACTGATGCGCCGCGACACTCTGGAAAAACAGACCTTACCACTCGAAGGCATAGAGGAATATGTGAAAAATCTTCTTGAAGAAATCCAACAGAATATTTTTGAGAAGGCCAATAAACGTCTGCAGGAAAACATCTTTACTTGTGATAACTACGAAGAATTCAAATTACGTGTCAAAGATGGCGGTTTCTTCCTCTGCCCTTGGGATGGAACCGAAGAGACAGAAGCTAAGATCAAGGCCGACACACAAGCCACAATCCGTTGCATACCTTACGGTTACGATCAATCGAATCCAGGTACGGATATGGTAAGCGGCAAACCGGCGACCTGCAGAGCCATTGTGGCAAGAAGCTATTAAAGTTCTGTCACACAACCGTTAAGACATGATTAGCGTAGAAGCATTAAAAGTTGAATTCGGAGCACGTCCTCTCTTTGAGGACTGCTCTTTTGTTATAAATAAGAAAGACCGCATAGCCTTGGTCGGCAAGAACGGGGCAGGGAAATCCACACTCCTGAAAATCCTGTCAGCCCAGCAACAGGCCACTTCCGGTACAGTTGCCATACAGCGCGATGTGACCATAGGATATTTACCGCAGGTTATGGTTTTGTCGGACGAGCACACTGTTATTGAAGAAACGGAAAAAGCCTTCGATCATATCAGTGAGTTGCAAGCACACATTGAGAATCTTAACAACGAACTGGCACAAAGAACAGACTATGACAGTGCTGATTATATGTCTTTGGTAGAACGTTTCACTCATGAAAGTGAGCGTTTCCAAATGACTGGAGGCATGAATTATCGTGCCGAAATGGAACGGACGTTACAGGGATTAGGTTTTTCACCATCCGATTTCGGACGGCCTACCAAAGAATTTTCCGGTGGATGGCGCATGCGCATAGAATTAGCAAAGCTATTGCTTCGCCGGCCTGATGTTCTATTGCTTGATGAGCCAACCAATCATCTTGACATAGAAAGCATTCGATGGCTTGAAAATTTTCTTGCCCATAACAGCGGTGCGGTCGTACTCGTCAGTCACGACAGGGCATTTATCAATAATGTGACAAACCGCACACTGGAGATAACATGCGGCCGGGTGGTGGACTATAAAGTTAAGTACGACGATTTCATCCGCTTGAGGGCCGAACGTAGGGAACAACAGTTACGGGCGTACGAAAACCAACAGAAGGAAATTGCCGATATTAAGGATTTTATCGAACGTTTCCGATACAAGCCCACTAAAGCCGTACAGGTGCAAAGCCGCATCAAGCAACTGGAGAAGATAGTTCCCATCGAGGTGGACGAAGTGGACAATTCTTCACTCCATCTGAAGTTCCCTCCTTGCTCACGTTCCGGCGATTATCCTGTCATCTGTGAGGATTTGAGGAAAGATTACGGAGAGCACAGCGTATTTCATGATGTCAATCTCACGATAAAGCGAGGCGAGAAAATTGCTTTTGTCGGAAAGAACGGAGAGGGTAAGTCCACTCTTGTCAAATGTATCATGAATGAGATCCCCTACACGGGAACCTTGAAATTAGGGCACAATGTGGAAATAGGATACTACGCTCAAAACCAGGCGCAATTGCTCGACGGAGAGCTTACTGTATTCGACACCATCGACCGTGTGGCCCGAGGTGACATCCGTTTGAAGATACGCGATATTCTGGGTGCGTTCATGTTTGGCGGCGAAGCCTCCGACAAGAAGGTAAAAGTTCTTTCCGGCGGCGAGCGCAGCCGCCTGGCCATGATAAAGCTTCTGCTGGAACCGGTCAACTTCCTTATTCTGGACGAACCCACCAACCATCTTGATATGCGTACCAAAGACGTTCTCAAAGAAGCTATTCAGACATTCGACGGAACGGTCATCGTGGTAAGCCACGACCGTGAGTTTCTCGATGGGCTGGTAACGAAGGTCTACGAGTTTGGCGGAGGGCTGGTACGCGAGCACATCGGCGGTATCTACGATTTCCTGCAAAAAAAGGAAATGGCCTCTCTTGATGAACTACACACAAAGAAAGACCATCTCCTTCCGAACAAAACAGACAGTACCGCCGCAACAGCCGAGAAAACGCTATCGGAGGGAAAACTGTCCTACGAGGAGCGTAAGGAACTGGCCCGGCAACGCCGAAAGGCTGAAAAGCGGGTGGAGGAGTGCGAAAAAGAAGTCATGCGTCTTGAAGCTGAAAAAGCAGACATTGAGCAACGCCTCTCCACACCGGAAGGCGCCGCCGACATGAAGCTGGGTGCCCTCTACAGCGATACCGAACGTCTGCTTAACGTAGCGGAAGAGACATGGGCGCAGGCTGTTGAGGAGTTGGAGAAATTTGACGTCACACACTGACAAATGTCATCGAAACGATAGATCAGAAAAAGAATCAGTATAAAAAC
>NZ_BEWW01000035.1 GCF_002933955.1 Prevotella sp. MGM2 | reverse complement strand
CCATTAGGCCCCCGGAGAATAATGAAATCATCGGCACTCACGGCAAACGACACCTCACAAAGCACACGGCGGGCCTCATAACCCGCCGAAACGCTCCCGGCCTGAAGCAATAAGCCTTCAGCCTTCATCGGCTCAGGGCTTTAGCGATGTTGAGTATTTCCGTATTCCAATCGTAAGACAAAGGATTGACAACAACGATCTTGGCATCCAACTCTTCCGCTATGGCGCGCACGGAGCGTTCGCTATACTCTTTCTGGAGAAAGATAACCCTCACGCTGTCCTCACGACATTGTTTCACAAGTCGCTCCATACGTTCGGCCGACGGTGATTTACCATTGTGTTCCAGACTAATTTGCCTCAAACCGTAGTCGCGTGCGAAATACCCCAGAGAAGGATGATACACCAAGAAAGAACGGGTAGGGACATCGGCCAGCATCTGGCGCACAGAAGCATCAATACTGTCCATGTGCTCACTGAAATGTTTCATGTTATGCGAAAAAAGCTCGCGGTTGGTAGTATCCATCTCACAGAGAGCCTCGCAGATATTCTTGGCAATAGTCTTCATATTAATTGGCGAAGTCCACGTATGGGGGTCCGTATTGATGGAATCACTTTCAGAACCATAGCCTTCCTTCCAAAGAGGAGTAAGTCCGGCCGAAGCCTTGACGCTGAAAATATGAGGGATGCTTTCTGTAATCTTATTCAACTGGTTACTTTCAAACCCAAGCGTACCCATACGCACATACATACGGCTCTCACGAAGTTGCGTCAACTGCTGAGGTGTCAGCTGATAGGTTTCAGGACTGGCACCGGCCGGAGTCAGGACGTTGATGTTATAACGGTCACCGGCTATGGATTCCATCACATAGCGCAGCGGCTCTATGCTGACAGTAATGTTGTCTTTACCGACAGGCGTGTTGCCCGCACATGAAACGGTAAGTGTCAACAGAGCGAAAGATAAAAGAGTAACAAAACAAGACGCAGATCTGAATGATTTCTTTACCATATACATTATAATATGTTGTGTGTGAAAAATACGTATTGCTATCCCATGGCGGCCAGCCATGTGGAAACAAGAATCTGATAACGCAGATATTTTCCTACTGTGATAGTCAGCAAGGAGAGAGGCAAATTGACGCGCAAATATCCCATAGCCACGGTGATAAGTTCGCCCGCCACCGGAATCCACGCAACCAAACCGGCCCATACGCCGTAGCGCCGCACATGGTACATCCCGCGCCGCAACTTCTCAGGCGGTATTTTGGCGAAACGCGTAATCCACTCTTCTCGCCCCATTCTTCCTAAACCGTAGTTGAACAGACTTCCCAGAGCGTTGCCT
Source organism: Prevotella sp. MGM2 (assembly GCF_002933955.1). Taxonomy (GTDB): domain Bacteria; phylum Bacteroidota; class Bacteroidia; order Bacteroidales; family Bacteroidaceae; genus Alloprevotella. Next base: position 2,881 of record NZ_BEWW01000035.1, on the reverse strand, counting down.
GCCGTGGCGCAGACAAGCAGCAGGAAAGGATTGCCGCCGGCTCCGAGCAAGGCCAACAATACCACTTCGGAACTCAAAGGAAAGACGCTGCCGGCCAAAAAGGCCGCAATGAACATACCGGCCGGTCCACACGTCACCAAAGCTTCAAGAAAGGATTCCATAACATGATATAGTTAAAAGCAATTAGTCCGCCTAACGCCAGCAGGCAGCAAACAAACCAAAGATTTATCCACCGGCCGCGTGCCAGTGTGAAGTAATGGGCTATGAGCGGTGAACTGTTGGCAAGGAGCAGAGGAAAAAGCACATTGAACCTTTGGGGCTGTAGCGCCGTAGCTGCCAAAAGCACGCATTCAGTCAGTGTAATGGCATAAAAGAACATCCTCGTTCTTATCTTGTCATTATAAGCTGTCCGCAAGAGATGAAAGATACTTGCCAACGACAGCAGACCGACGAAAGCCGCCGACACAATCTGCCAGGGAAGAAGAACCGAATAATCGGGCGGTGTGAAAAGAAACGCCTCGGCAAAGGGCAGAAAGGCCTCGGGAAAGATGTCGGCCCATACGGCATACCCCAGATATAGCCAGTAAGGGAGGAACGCTCCGATGAGACCGGCGAAAAACGAGCGGCGGTTTAATGCACGCAGCTGCACACCGAGACAAAAATAGAATAACAACTGCAGCAACAGCAAGGGGGGATAAACAAAACTGCCTATGCTCACGAGGGCAAAGGCGTGCATCACCTCACTTGCCGTGCGGTCTTTTTGGTAAGAGGCAAAGAGAGGGAAATAAGCGGCTATCAGGCATAGGCCCGGCAACATGGAGAAATCCCACCGGTGAAGTTCCGGACAAGCGGCCGAGAGCATCAGGAATGTCGTTCCCATCATTCGCGATCTCACCCGCAGAAGCGCATTGCGGTTGTTGAGTTCTACAAGGAAATAGGCGGCCAAGCCTGTAACGGCAAGGCCGCCCCATAAGTTCTTGTCAGCAATTCCGGGCAACAGCCATATCGCCGCGGCTATAAGAGTAGCCGTAGGAAGTGTCAAGGTACCCGTTGTTATGCGGTGGATAAGTTGGCGTTCTCGCATGATGTTTTTGGAGGCCGATGGACGGTGCCAGTCATGCCGTCTTCCGATAGTTTTTATAAATCGAGACCTATATCTGTACGGAAATATTTCTTTTCAAAACTGATTTTCCGTGCGCCTGCCATCGATTTGGCCAAGGCCTCCTCCTTGGTGTCGCCATAAGAACTGACGGCGATGACACGTCCGCCGACCGTGACAAGGCGACCTTCTTCCACACTTGTTCCGGCATGAAACACCACGCTGTCGTCCATATCGGTGCCTGTGATCGGGAACCCCTTTTCGTAGCTGCCGGGATAGCCTCCCGACACACACATGACACATACGGCCGCGCGTGGGTCGAACTCTACGGATCTGGTATCGAGATTGCCTTCGGCCACTCCTTCGAAGAGTTCCACGATGTCGCTCTTCAGGCGCAGCATTACCGTTTCGGTTTCGGGGTCGCCCATGCGGCAGTTGTATTCTATAACCTTAGGCTGTCCGCCGCAATTGATCAGGCCGAAGAAGATGAAGCCTTTATAGTCAATGCCTTCGGCGGCAAGCCCCTCAACGGTGGGACGTATGATTTCGTCCTCCACCTTTTTCATCCAGTCCTTGTCGGCAAACGGTACAGGCGAAACGCTGCCCATGCCACCGGTGTTAAGACCGGTGTCTCCTTCGCCTATACGCTTGTAGTCCTTGGCTTCGGGCAAAATTTTGTAGTGCGTGCCGTCGGTGAGCACGAATACGGAACATTCTATGCCACTGAGGAACTCTTCGATAACCACACGTGAGGAAGCATTGCCGAACATACCGCCCAACATGTCGCGGAGTTCGCGTTGAGCTTCTTCGAGCGTAGACAAAATCAGTACGCCTTTGCCGGCACACAGGCCGTCAGCCTTAAGCACATAAGGTGCCTGAAGCGTTTCAAGAAAGCGACAGCCTTCCTCCACGTGTTCACCGTCAAAGGTGGCGTAAGCGGCTGTGGGAATATTATGGCGTTGCATGAAACCTTTGGCAAAGTCCTTCGAGCCCTCAAGCACGGCACCGGCTTTCGATGGACCGATAACAGGTATCGCTTTCAGCAAGTCGTGATGTTTGAAATAGTCGTAAATGCCTTTGACTAAAGGATCTTCCGGCCCTACAACGACCATATCCACCTCACGGTCAATGACAAATTGTGCGATGCCTTCAAAGTCATCGGCCTTCAAGGCCACGTTTTGCCCCACACCGGCCGTTCCGGCATTGCCGGGAGCGATGAAAAGCTGTTCTATCTTAGGACTTTGTGCTATTTTCCAGGCCAAGGCATGCTCGCGACCGCCACTGCCCAACAGTAAAAGTTTCATACTTAATATGTTTTATGTAAGATTTCAGTGCAAAGTTAGTGCAAATGAGCGGAGTAAGAAAACAAAATGAATGTGTTTTTTCCTCCGTAGACAATGGCAACCGGCTTTTTTTATGCAGATATGACAGAAAAACGGACCGAAAGGTGGCACCGTCATGTGATGACAGCGCATTTTTTCCGTTGAAGCCCCATGGCGTTCGGCTGTGCCGCTTCGTCGGAAAACTGTTTTACGAGCAGGCCACCTTGAGTTTTCAACTTTAACATATTTAACCTTTCGAAACATTTTAGAGTGTTAAAATATAGGTTTGAAGTAGCGGAAAATTAAAAAACCGTATTCGATTTTTAACACGAATACGGGGAATTAAAATTGTAATACGGACATTTTATGGAAAAACAAATAGAAAAAACGCCTTATATTCGACTGAAAAACACCGAAAAAGCGGGGTTTCCCGATGGAAAGCCCCGCTTCGCTATTACAA
>NZ_BEWW01000034.1 GCF_002933955.1 Prevotella sp. MGM2 | reverse complement strand
ATCGTCCTTCCGCTGATGGGATGGATCATGGGGCGCATAGGGCGTAAATTGAAACGTCAGAGCCTTGACGCGCAAAGCAAATGGAGCGAAACAATGGCGCAGCTTGAAGAGACACTTGGCGGCATGCGTATCATCAAGGCTTTCACGGCCGAGAGAAAAATGCGTGAGCGCTTTGACCGTAGCACCAACGAGTTCCGCGCCGCTACCAATAAGGTTTCCATCCGTCAGGCATCGGCGCATCCTGTGAGCGAATTTCTTGGCACCTGCCTCATCGTGCTTGTGCTTTGGTATGGCGGTACATTGATTTTTTCCGATAAACCGCCGGTTGATGCCCCCACCTTTATCTTTTATATGGTCATCCTTTACAGTATCATCCAGCCTTTGAAGGATTTGTCGAAAGCTACTTACAGCATACCCAAGGGTATGGCTTCGGTGGAGCGTGTCAATAAGATTCTGTATGCCGACAATCCCATTCGCGAGAGTGCCACTCCTGTTCATGCCGATGGTCTGAAGGATAAAATCGAATTCCGCAACATTTCCTTTTCCTATAACGGTCATACTCCTGTGTTGAGCAACGTCAATCTCACCGTCAAGCGCGGTCAGACCATCGCCATTG
>NZ_BEWW01000033.1 GCF_002933955.1 Prevotella sp. MGM2 | reverse complement strand
TCACAACCGATGCCCGACGGCTCACAAAAAGGCGCGCGACATGTTCATCGTGTCGTTGACTATTTTGTTGCGCGTCACTTGGGCATACATCTGAGTGGTGGTGATGCGCGAGTGGCCCAGCATAAGGCTCACCGTCTCGATAGGCACGCCGGCCGAGAGCAACAGCGTGGCAAAAGTATGGCGTCCGATATGAAAATGAAGCTGCCGTTTCAGTCCCATATTCAAACCTATGACATGAAGATGGCGGTTACACGTCCGGTTGTCGGGCACCGCGAGCATACCGCTACCGTCGGTGCGCCACCTCAACCGGTCAATCATGGCTACAGCCTCCGGCATCAGCCTCACCACGGCCACGCGCCCGTTCTTCTCGCGTGGCTTCGTGAGCCATCCTGTCGTGTCGCACCGTTCTATGTCTTCGCGCCGCAAACGCCGCACATCGGCATAGGCCAGACCGGTAAAGCAGGACAACAGGAACAAGTCGCGCACACCGGCCCTCGTGCCCGAAAGAGGTAAGGCCGACAGGCGGGCCACCTCCTCCTTCGTCAAACTGTAGTGGCGGTGTGCCGCCGGCGGGAGGTCGACTACGGCAAAAGGGTCGGCCTGCAGCAATCCCTGCCGGCACGCCAGCCGCATGAGCCGTTTCAGAGCCGTGAGATAAAGACGCGAAGTGCCCGAAGCCAGTCCAAGGTCCGTGCGGAGGTAAGTGGCAAAATCGCGCACAAAGCCTTCGTCCACATCAGTCAGCGGCCATTCCCTCCGGCATCGAGCGAGTGCCACGAAAGCAGTCAGATGGCGCAACAGGATTTCATATTTATACAGCGAACTGCGCGAGCGGCCATGCCCCACCCTTTCAGAAAACTGCCGGTTGTGCTCGCGGCCAAATTCCAGCAGTCCGCAACCGGCCTCCACCGATCCGGATTCTTCCTGCAAAGCCTGCCGCAGCACAACGGCCAGCTGGCGGATGTCCACACAAGACTGCAGGTCACATTATCCCTTCACGATGTCCTGTCTTCC
>NZ_BEWW01000032.1 GCF_002933955.1 Prevotella sp. MGM2 | reverse complement strand
TGATGATGTTTTTATCGTTTTTTTTCTTGCGTCTTAATGAAAACTCCCTATATTTGAAGCAAGTTAATTCTCGAAACGGAAGAAAGGCGCCAATGGCTTCCCGGCACGGCGAAGGGAATAGACATTTTTTTAATAAAACAACTCAATAACAATAGAATCATGAAGCATCAAATGCCCCAATTACCCTATGCGCCTAATGCGCTGGAACCGAAAATGAGCGAAGAAACCATTAATCTGCATTATGGAAAGCACTTGCAGACCTACGTGGATAATCTGAACAAACTTTCTGCTGGAACCATGTATGAAGACATGGATTTGGAGGAAATTATCTGTAAGGCCACAGGTCCGGTGTTCAACAATGCCGCACAGGTGTGGAATCATACATTCTTCTTCGAAAACCTCACGCCTGCGCCGCAATGTATCGGCAAGGAACTGTCAGAAGCCTTGACAAAAGAGTTTGGTTCGGTGCAGGCATTCAAGGATAAACTGCTCGCTTCGGCAACAGGTCTGTTCGGCTCGGGCTGGACGTGGCTGGTACTTAACAAAGACGGTCAGCTCGAAATAGTGAATACAACGAATGCCGACAACCCTTTGCGCAATGAGCAGAAGCCGTTGCTTACCATCGACGTTTGGGAGCATGCCTATTACGTGGACCACCGCAACCGCCGTGCTGAATATTTGAGTGATGTGTGGGAACTCATCAACTGGAGAGCCGTTGAGGAACGTATGAAG
>NZ_BEWW01000031.1 GCF_002933955.1 Prevotella sp. MGM2 | reverse complement strand
AACATTTCAGCTCTCGAATTTTAACAAATGCACCGGAATTTCGGCTTGACCCGTAAATGCACCGTCTTTAATAAGACACATAAGAATGATCGGAAACAAATTGGAAACATCTCAGAGAAAAATAAAAAGCTAAGTATTGAATTGTCAATTACTTAGCTTTTATCCTTGTACCCAGAGCCGGGGTCGAACCGGCACGGATTTCTCCACTGGTGTTTGAGACCAGCGCGTCTACCGATTCCGCCATCTGGGCTACAACTCACGCCCTATAGGGCCGATTTGCGGTGCAAAGTTAAGGTAAATATCTTAACAAACCAAACTTATAGGTAAAAAAGTCTGCTTTTTTTGTTCTTTACACCATATCCCCATGCCTATAATGGAAATAATTCCTATATTAGCGGCAGAGACTTCTCTAATACTGATACAAATAAAAAATACAAGCATAATATGACAACTCATAACGATTATTGCATCATTCTTGCCGGCGGGGTCGGCAAGCGCCTTTGGCCGTGCAGCCGTCGGCAAATGCCCAAACAATTTCTAGACTTCATGGGAACAGGCCGCACTCTCCTGCAGCAAACTTACGACCGATATGTACATTTTTTACCCAAAGAAAACATTTATATATCAACCTTCAAGGATTATGTCGGCCTAGTACGTGAACAGCTGCCCGACCTGCCGGAAGAAAACATATTGGCCGAGCCAGTACAGCTATCAACGGCTCCGGCCGTGACATGGGCTTCCTATCATATCAGCATGAAAAATCCTGAAGCCAATATCGTTGTCACACCGGCCGACCAACACATCGTTAACGAAGCAAAGTTTGCCGAACAAATTCGATCCGGTCTGGATTTTGTAAAAAAACATCAGGTTTTTCTAGCCATGGGGGTAAAACCGACCGTACCCAACACCGCCTACGGCTATATACAAATGGGACCGGACAGTAAGGAGCATCACCTATTCCGCGTAAAATCTTTTTCTGAAAAACCCGCACCGGAATATGCCCGTATGTTTATGGAAAGCGGCGAATTCCTGTGGAATACCGGCATTTTCCTATGGCATGCCCCTACCATGTTGGAGATGCTCGAGAAACTGACACCGATAGTAAGCGAGCACATCAGCAAGACAGGCAGCAATCTTTCACCCGACGAAGAACTGGAATTGGTAAAACGCTTCTACCCTTCCAACATGCACATATCCATCGATCTGGTAATACTTGAGAAATGCTCAAACGTTTACATTCAACAATGTGACTTTGGATGGGCAGACATCGGCTGTTGGCCGGAACTGCACGAAGTAATGCCGAAAGACGCCGATGGTAACACCATTCTCAACAACACAAAAATAATGCTATCGGACTGCCGTGACAACGTGATATGCCTGCCCAAGGGGATGGGAGCCGTTTTACGCGGCTTGGAAGGTTATGTCATAGCACAAGAAGGCAACATGCTGGTAGTATGTCCCAATAACGATCCCGCACTGGTACGCCGCCTAGGCAACGAGGCGCAAATGAAACTTGGAGACGAGTTCATCTAAATAATTAACAGCAGGCTCCATATCCTCACAGTCACCTCATACTCACCAGCCCCATTCCTGCCGCACAATACCCTTGGTCCGTGCGGCAGTTTTACATTCCTATACAAAGCACACTTGACACTTTCCCCATATAGCCAACAACAAGAAGCATCATTCCCCAATATTCTAAAAAAACAACTCAAACATAAAAAAAAGCGTTACACACTTTGCCAAATTCATAAAAACGCCTATCTTTGCATCTGAAAAAGCGCCATAAATCGCTTTCGGACTTGTAGCTCAGTTGGTTAGAGCAACAGACTCATAATCTGGAGGTCCCTGGTTCAAGCCCAGGCTGGTCCACTTTAAAAATCAAGGAGTTACGAATTTCGCAACTCCTTTTTTCTTGCCTTTGCGTAAACAATGCGTAAACAAACTGTTTGAGTTGGCGTGTTTTATACATAGAATTTCTATGATGCTCCATGCAATCCTGTAACATCTTTACCAATAGATTTTGTTATTGTGACTGCATTTTATGATTAAATAGACTCAAATATCTTCCATTTGTATGTGATTTACAGAATAATGTTTTAACTTTGCAAATGCAATGCATTTATGGCGAGCCATGACCAAATGGTGCTCTTTCTTGAAAAAGAAAAGTGAGTTTGCCTAACCATCGTGGGAGGATTATCCCATTCCGATGAATCGAAGCGTAGAGGGAGTATTAGTCGGAGAATACTCTATTTCAAAACGAAACGTGAGAGTTGCTTCAGGGGTTGAGACCGATTAGCAGAAGCCCGGTTACCAGTCAGCGACAGAAGATAACGAGATTGCACCGCTGCATATAACGACAATGTTTTATCCGTCAAAGGATAGGGACTCAGTGGTTATATGCAGCGTTTTGTATATGTACGCCTCACATTGCAAAGCGGCTGTATTCAGAGGTTATGTTGAACATAAACAATGAATGCAATGGAAAAATTAACCAAGTCATTGCCACTTTTCAAAGAGCGTAACTGTTCTGTCTCTATTGTGTTGGATTCACGTACTCGCAGGAAAAATGGGTCAAGCCGAAATTCCGGTGCATTTGTTAACATTCGAGAGCTGAAATG
>NZ_BEWW01000030.1 GCF_002933955.1 Prevotella sp. MGM2 | reverse complement strand
TGTTAAAGTCAAAAAGCCGGTGTGCGATTAAATATTCATACGAAGTGCCATAAAAAAGATTCATTGTCGCCGGAAATAAAAAACTTTATCTTTTTCTTTGAAATTCGCTTCAGTTGCACTACCTTTGTCCATGCAAACAGCAAATACGAACAATTTTATAACAATTTAAATTCTTAACAAAATGGCTTACGTAATTACTGACGACTGCATTGCCTGCGGCACTTGTATTGACGAATGTCCCTCCGGCGCTATTTCCGAAGGCGAAAAGTATTCCATCGACCCCAATGCCTGCGTAGACTGCGGCACTTGCGCCGATGTTTGTCCTTCAGGTGCTATCGTGCCGGGCGAATAATATTCAACGCATTGACCTTACGCGGAATCAAAATTTCGAAAGCGGCCAGCGAGACTCCTCGCGGCCGCTTTTTGTTTTCCCTCTGCCGTGCCGGCGTCTTTCTCTAAGCCCGGCGCCTGCACAAAAGCATGAGAACCACAGGCACCCCTACAAGCGGGGTGATGGCTCCCAACGGCAGTACGCCGCGGTTACCCGGCAAATGAGTGAGCGCCGCCGCCAGAAGAGCGATGTCGGCACCCCACATGACAGTGAGCGGCAGAAGGCGGCGATGGTCGGCTGTGTGGTGGATAAGGCGTGCCACGTGCGGCGCTGCAAGACCGATAAACGACACAGGGCCGCACATGGCCGTCACTGTGGCACAAAGCAAGGCAGCCAGCATAAGAGACAATGTACGGCTGCGGCGCACACTGATACCCAGATTACGGGCATAATCCGCACCAAGCAGCAGAGCATTGAGAGGCTTGGTCTGTGAAGACAGCAGCAGCAGCAGCGTACCCACAGTAAGCCCGAAAGCCGGCAGACGTTCGGTTGTCACACCCGAAAAATCACCCATACCCCATACCAAAAAACTCTGAACCCCTTCGGCCGTAGAATAAAAACTGAGAATGGATATGATCGCCGACACTCCGAAACTGATCATCACACCGGCAACGAGCAACTGTAGCGTTCCGTGCAGTAAGGCGCTGAAAGCCGCTAGCAGCACGATAACTGCCAATGCCCCCGCCGCTGAGGCCATTACCGTGAGCCAAAAGCCTGACAAAACAAGGTGGCCCGTCGCCCAAGAACCGCCCAGCAGAAGCATGGCAACGGCTGCTCCCAATCCTGCTCCGGCATTCACGCCCAGCAGCGAGGGGTCTGCCATAGGGTTGGCGAAAACCGTCTGCATAACCAGTCCTGCCGCAGCCAAAGCACCGCCTGAAAGAGCTGCTGTGAAAAGTTGTGGCAACCGGACATGGCGCACGATGTAAGCCGCCGCGCCGCTTTCATCGCCGGCAAAGGCTTGCGCCACATCTGCCGGTGTTGTCGGCACACTGCCCCACATCAGGTTCACTGCAGCCAATAGCAACAGCAACAGCAGCGGCAGCCACAACGACAGGTGGAAACGATCATGCAATAAAGGGGAAGGCATCGGCAATAAGGATTATCGGTTGAGGATTCAATGAAACAAGCCGGGCGGCATATCGTGGAGAATTCCCCATAGCTGAAAGGACAATAAACAGCCTCATCGCAGCGGTTTGAAGTAACGCAATTCGTGGTCAGGCAATAGCTCCGGATGGAAAATTCTTATGAAATCGCGTAAAAGACGGTCGGGCCGGAAAGGCGGTTCCTCATAATATGGCGCAGCAAACGTGTTGCAGCCCACCATACGGCGTTCCCGCC
>NZ_BEWW01000029.1 GCF_002933955.1 Prevotella sp. MGM2 | reverse complement strand
ATTTTAACACTATTTGCTTTCGGCCGGAAAATGTATTATCTTTGTAATAGCGAAGCGGGTCTTTCCATCGGGAAGTCCCGCTTTTTCGGTGTATTCAAGGTCTTTCCTCGCCATTTTTGGGCGTATTGTTTCCTAAAAATCCCCGTATTGCAATTTAAATTCCAAGTATTCGTGTTAAAATTCCGATACGGACTTTTTCAATTCCAATGCCTGAAATAGTATTTCGGACCGGCTGAAATGTAACGGAAGGTTAAAAATGTTAATAATGAAAGGGGGGAAACGGATTCCTGAAACGTTTGGGCAAATAGACTGTCTGCGCCGCTGTCGTATCGGGAGATAACCGTAGTAGGCGGGTTCATTGGGGGGAGGCTTTGTCCTTTCACGAAAAGACCGTAACTTTGCGGGTATGAACACTCCTATGCTCCGCGTTTCGCAGCTTACGACCGGTTATGCCGCCGGTCGCCGCACCAAAATTGTGGCAGCGGATCTTACGGCCACGCTGCAGGCGGGTACTGTTACCGCTCTTGTCGGTAAGAACGGTACGGGCAAGAGTACGCTGCTGCGTACACTGGTGGCTCTCCAGCCGGCTTTGGGCGGTGAGGTGGAGTGGGGTGGTCGTCCGTTGACCAGCTATTCTGCGCGGCAGTTGGCGCGTGAGGTCTCGATAGTGCTTACAGCCCGTGTCGATACCAAGGCCCTCACCGCCCGCGAGGTGGTGGCCATGGGGCGGATGCCCTATACGGGATTTGGCGGCCGGTTGTCATTGGCCGACAGGGAGATAGCCGCCGAAGCGCTGGCCTTGACCGGAGTTGCCAGTCTGGCGGACCGCGAGGTGGGCAGCCTGAGCGACGGTGAGCGGCAGCGGGTGATGATAGCCAAGGCCCTGGCACAGCAGACACCGGCCATACTGCTCGATGAGCCAACGGCATTTCTGGATTTTCCAGGTAAGGTGGCCATCTTGCGTTTGCTGTGTGATTTGGCCGAAAAACATGGCAAAACGATTCTCCTGTCTACGCACGATCTGGAACTCACATTCCAGATCGTTCAGCGGCTATGGCTGCTTTCGTCTGAAGGTATTGCCGAAGGCAGTCCGCGCCGTTTGGCCGAAAATGGCTGTATCGGGCGTTTTTTTCACACCGAGGGAGTGCGGTTCAACGTGCCGTCCCTTCGTTTTGAAATGGAATGACTGAAGTTGCGGTCATAATTTATATTGTTTTTCTTCATTAAAAAATATCACGAAATAACATGATAGTCTGCATCGCTGAGAAACCGAGTGTCGCACGCGACATTGCCCATGTTCTTGGAGCCACGCAAACCCACGAAGGATACATCGAGGGCAATGGCTATCAGGTTACGTGGACTTTCGGGCATCTTTGCGAATTGAAATATCCCGAAGACTACCGTCCCGACTGGAAGCGGTGGAGTTTGGGGGCGTTGCCGATGGTGCCCGAACGGTTTGGCATCCGCCTCAAAAGCGATAAAGGAGTTGAGCGGCAGTTTGCCGTCATCCGGAAACTCATGCAGCAGGCCGACAGTATAGTGAATTGTGGCGATGCCGGTCAGGAAGGTGAGCTGATCCAGCGGTGGGTGATGCAGAAAGCCGGAGTGAGATGCCCTGTCCGCCGATTGTGGATATCGTCACTCACCGAAGAGGCCATCCGCGAGGGATTTGCCACCCTCAAAGAGCAGGAGGAATACAAGCCACTGTATGAAGCCGGGCTGTGCCGGGCCATCGGCGACTGGCTTCTGGGTATGAACGCCACACGGCTTTACACCATTAAATATGGCCGGCAGGAGCGGGGCAGTACGCCTTTGTCCATAGGACGTGTGCAAACCCCGACACTGGCGCTCATCGTGAGGCGGCAGCAGGAAATAGAGAATTTCCGGCCGGAACCTTACTGGGTGCTGACAACGGTTTATCGCGATACGACTTTTACGGCCGTGATGGATGATCCCAATGACGGTGAACTGCCGGCCGAAGGCAAAAAAAACGCTTCGGCCCCGCGCCGCGGCTTTACCTCGGAAGAAGATGGCCGCGCCGCGCTCGATAAAATCAAGGACGCACCTTTTACCGTCATGTCCGTATCGCGCAAGAACGGCAGTGAGGCGCCGCCGCGTCTCTTCGATCTCACTTCGCTGCAGGTGGAATGTAACCGGAAGTTCGGCTATTCGGCCGACCAGACCCTCCAGATCATACAAAGTCTTTATGAAAAGAAAGTGACCACCTATCCCCGTGTGGACACTACTTATCTGAGCGAGGACATATATGGAAAATGCAAGCAGATTCTCAACGGAATCTCCGCCCGTTATGGAGACTTGCTGCAACCTTTGCGCGGTGATAAACTGCGCAAGAGCAAGAAAGTGTTTGACTCCTCCAAAGTGACTGACCACCATGCCATCATTCCCACCGGAGTGGCTGCCAATGCCCTTACGGATATAGAGCATAATGTTTATAATCTTGTGGCGCGCCGCTTCATTGCCGTGTTCTACCCTGACTGCCGTTTTGCCACGACCACCGTTACGGGTGATGTTGCCGGAGTTTTGTTTAAGGTAAGCGGTAAGCAAATACTTGAGCCGGGATGGCGCGTGGTGTTCGACCGTCCGGCACTGTCGGCAGGTACGTCCGACCCCGAGGAAGATAAAAAAGACGATGAGGAACGCGCGTTGCCGCTTTTTGAGAAAGGCGAGAGCGGGCCTCACTGTCCGGATCTGGCGCAGAAAATGACGCAACCGCCCAAACCATACACGGAGGCCACACTGCTGAGGGCTATGGAAACCGCAGGGAAAACGGTGGATGACGAAGAACTCCGCGATGCCCTCAAGGAGAATGGCATAGGGCGCCCCTCCACACGGGCGGCAATCATTGAAACCCTTTTCCGGCGTAATTACATCCATCGTCAGCGGAAGGCGCTTCAGGCCACACAGACAGGCGTGGAACTTATCGGACTGATTAAGGAGGAGCTGCTCAAGAGTGCCGAACTGACCGGGCTGTGGGAGAGGAAACTCCGGCAGATAGAACATTGCCAGTACAGTGCCCCACAGTTTATAGAGGAATTGAAAGTGATGGTAGGCGATATAGTCCGGCAAGTGTTGGCCGATAATGAGAACCGCCGTGTCAGTCTTGCGCCGGATGCAAAGAGCATTCTTCCGCCCAAATTGCGTGCCGCCATGCAGGAGGAAAAGCCGGACTCTGCCGCAAAATCCCGCCGGAAAATTATCAGGGCCGGCAGCATCTGTCCCCAATGCGGACAGGGAAAAGTCGTTAAAGGCAAGGAGGCTTACGGTTGTTCGCGTTGGAAAGAAGGCTGCACGTGGCGGAAGCCTTTCAAAGGCTGACTGCTGACCGATTTCCGGCGTTGAAATACCGCTCTCTTTAGCTATATAGCTCACAATCTGATTGATTTTTAATTTTTATTATGCGACAATATCTGAATTTATTGCAGGAAATAATTGACCATGGCGCTGTAAAGGCAGACCGTACTGGAACGGGAACTAAAAGTATCTTCGGCCATCAGATGCGTTTTGACCTGAGCAAGGGCTTTCCGCTGCTTACCACGAAAAAGCTCCATCTTAAAAGTATCATATACGAGTTGCTGTGGTTTCTGCGGGGCGACACGAACGTGAAATACTTGCAGGACAACGGTGTACGAATATGGAATGAGTGGGCCGGTGATGATGGTGGACTGGGCCATATTTATGGGTACCAATGGCGGTCATGGCCCGATTATGACGGTGGCCATATCGACCAGATAGCGGAAGTGGTGAGGCAGATAAAGGAAACGCCGGATTCCCGGCGTATGATCGTGTCAGCTTGGAACGTAGCTGATTTGAAGCGCATGAATCTTCCGCCCTGCCACCTCCTCTTTCAGTTTTATGTGGCCGACGGCCGGTTGTCGTTGCAGTTGTATCAGCGTTCGGCCGATACATTTCTGGGCGTACCGTTTAACATAGCCAGCTATGCGTTGTTACTGCAAATGATGGCACAGGTATGTGGACTCATTCCCGGCGAATTTATTCATACTACCGGCGATACGCATCTTTATCTCAACCATTTGGAGCAAGCTCGTCAGCAGCTTTCGCGTGCGCCCCGTCCGTTGCCGCGGATGGTGATAAACCCTGACGTGAAAGATATTTTCGCTTTCCGCTTTGATGATTTCCTTCTTGAGAATTACGACCCCTGGCCTCATATAGCTGCTACAGTGTCAGTGTAGTCCGCCAATAAGGTTGAAAAACCCAGCCGGACTTCGGCTTATTGTTTGAAGAAAGTGGTATTATTGAGGATGTCTGTCCGGTTTCGGGTATTTGCCGCCAATGTTCGATGGCGTAGTCTTTTTTGTTTTACATAGTAATAATTAGAATATGATCAATATCATTTGTGCTTTGGCCGCCAACCGTGCCATAGGTTATAATAACAAATTGCTTTATCATCTGTCGGCTGATTTACGGCGTTTCAAGGCCCTTACCACCGGACATACCGTCATAATGGGACGCCGTACTTTCGAATCGTTGCCGAAAGGAGCGCTACCCAACCGGCGTAATATCGTGCTGTCCAGACAAACGGATCTGGCGTTTGCCGGAGCGGAAGTTTTTTCTTCTCTTGAAGAGGCTCTTGCTGCATGTCCTCCTGATGAGACGGTCTTTATCATCGGTGGTGAAAGTGTTTATGCTGAAGCTTTGCCATTGGCGGACCGTTTGTATCTGACGCATATACAGGCATGTCCGGCGGCAGCTGATGCCTTTTTCCCAGACCTTGACGAAAGGGCATGGAAGCTTGTACATTCCGAGAGTTATGGAGCGGACGAAAAAAATGCCGTATCTTATACTTTTTCCGATTACGAAAGAAAATGAAAAAATGCCTCATCGTTTTGTTTATGGCCATAACAGCTCTTGCTTCAACCGCCCGTGAGCGGGATTTCAGTGTCAGCATCGTTGCTACAAGTGATGTGCATGGCAATTTCCTGTCTTATGATTATATAGAACGTCAGCCACGCGCCGGCGGGTTAAGTCGGGTGCAGACCTACATAGGTGATTTGCGGAGAAAAATAGGTGGTGATAATGTGATTTTGCTTGACAATGGTGACATTCTTCAGGGGCAACCGCTAACTTACTATTATAATTTTGTCGATACCGTTTCGACACATGTTTGTGCGGCGGTGCTCAATTATATAGGCTACGATGCGGTTGTTGTGGGAAATCACGATGTGGAAACGGGACATGAGGTGTATGACCGCTGGGCGTCTGCGTGTCAATGCCCTGTACTTGGCGGCAATGTCGTGGATACAGCTACCGGTTGCCCTTACTGGCAACCTTATACGGTGATTGAGAGAGGCGGATTGCGTGTTGCAGTGTTGGGACTGACAACACCTGGCATACCTTTGTGGTTACCGGAAAAATTATGGAGCGGCATGCGCTTTGATGATATGGTGGAAACAGCCCGGCATTGGATTCCAGTCATTCAGCGCAATGAACGTCCTGACGTAATTGTCGGGCTTTTTCATAGTGGAGCCGGTTCGCCGGATGCTGCCGGCCGTTTGCAGGAAAATGCCGCCTTGCGGGTTGCGCGTGAAGTTGCAGGCTTTGACTTGATCATCTGCGGACACGACCATCGTGAGGCTGTTATGACGGTGAAGAACCGCCTGACTGGTACCGATGTGAAAGTGCTCAACCCGGCCGCGCATGGCATGAAGGTAGCGGTGGCAAACATAAAGGTGAGGAAAAACGGGGAAAAGAACATACGTACAGCCATAGAGGGAACTGTGGAAGATATTTCAGCCCTTGCACCGGACCCCGGTTATATGGCAGCTTTTGCGCCGTCTCACAAGGCTGTTATGAATTATATATCTGAGGTTATCGGGCATAATACGGCGTTGCTTTCTACCCGTCAGGCTTACTTCGGGCCTTCGCCCTTTATTGATTTTATCCATACGTTGCAACTTGATGTCAGCGGAGCAGACATCTCTTTTTGTGCTCCCTTGGCCTTTGATGCGAAGATACCGGCTGGCAGTGTTCGTGTGAGCGACATGTTTAATCTCTATAAATATGAAAACCAGCTTTATGTGATGCGTCTTACAGGCGAAGAGATCAAGCGTTATCTGGAATATTCCTATGCCATTTGGACCCGGAGAATGAGCGATGCTTCCGAACACATGCTTTTGTTTCGTCTCGATGCTGAAAAAATCAGTGTAGGGTGGGAGCGGCTTGTGCATCCGGCCTATAATTTTGATTCGGCCGCAGGCTTGCGCTATACTGTTGATTTAACCAAACCTAAGGGAGAGAAAATAACCATACAGGAATTGTCTGACGGACGGCCGTTCTATGGGCGGTAAAACGAAACGTGCAATGTTGAGTGAGCGGTCAGAGGTCGGAAGCCGCGATGTTTCAGTGAGTTACGGCGCGATGTCGTGAAATGGCCGAAAAAACGAAAAGTACATTTGCTTGGATTTTGCTTGGATTTTCGGAGCGGTTGGTTGGATAGTAAGTTGGATTGAAATTGGATTGTGTGCGGTCGTGCTTGTAGTGCGGCCTTTTTTATTGCGTGTTCGTCTGCATGTAGCGCGTCGGTGGCCTGTAGCGGTCGTTGTTCCGTAGAATTATAGAAAGGCCGTGGCGCGGCTAAATGCGCGGAAATACGGCCATTTATAGGCGTGAGGCAGCCTGTGGCCGTGGCGTGGCGAGGAATAGGTATGCCGCCGTGCATTAAAGGCCATTTGAGTGGCGATTGACTACTGATTAAAGACCGTTTGAACGCCATGCGCCGGGATATTTTCAGTCGATAGTTGCACCCATCGTTTCAACCGAAAATCATCAAAATAATTGTGTTGGATAGCCCGATGGATAGCCTATTGGGTAGCCACTTGGGTATCATTTTAAGCCTTATTCAAACCCCTATACGGCCAAAAATCGGCTAAAAATCGGGCAATTTCACACGATAACACCCCCTATAATACCACAAAAAGCGGGGTAATTCCAAGCCGACAAAGCACTGTAACCAACTGAAACTGTGCAGAATACAAAGACTATAAGCCTTAAAAGCGGCGAAAAATAAATAAAAGCGATGAAAAAGCGGCCTGTCAGCGGTCGCGGTGGATGAACTTAAACGGTATCAGAGCGAAGCCTATCACCCTACATGCGCAGTAGAATCTGTGTTTGCAAGAGCTGCAAGCCTTTCCGCGTGTTTTTTTGTTTCGGCCAATTCAGCCTTTAATCTCCCGATCTCCTCGCGGTTATTGCCGATTTCATCGTCTTTCTCTTTTAGAAGCCTAAGAAATAGTTCTTGATTTACAGTAGAATCAGATTGAGATGAAACCTGAGACGGTTCATCATCTATAATCTCCACTTTACCCTCCTCAATGTACCGTTTCGGATTTGAGTGAAAGGACATGGGCATTTTTCTTAATTCAACCATATCCTTAAACCGCTCACCATTTCCTAACAAGAGCCATTCTGCGGATATATTCGCATTTGAGCATACTTTCACAAGTAGATCGAACGATGGTTTACCCTGTCTTTTCCCAACGACATTCTCCACCACAGTTGGGCTTATCCCCACATGTATGGCAAAGGCTCGCTTGTTCCCTCCGAACAAGACGTCTATTATGGTCTGGAATCTTTCGTTAACCGACATAAAACTTTAATTTTCTCATTTGCGAATATTTTTCGCTGAAAAGTTTGGTGTATTCGCAAATGCGTATTAACTTTGCAGCGAGTTAAAAAATTAACAGCCGACAAATTTACAAAAAATCGGCGACATAACAGTAATCAAGCAAAAGGAATATGGAACAAAACACCGTAAAACTCACCGCGAAAGAGGTCGTTAAAGACCAAATCGCCAGCACACTCCGGCACATTGACCGCCGCATAGCGGTGATATCGGAGAAGATGAACGCCGACTACCTCCACTTCTTTGAGTGGCAAGCGGAGGAGATGTTCAAGGTTCAAAAACGACGCGCTTTCTTTACCGAATTCACAAAGGTGGTGAAAAGCTTGGACGAGGATGTCGATCTAACCGCGTGGCTGTTTGCAATCGCCAACCGAAAGAGCGGCGAGCTTGTAAGAGGAAGCCTCACACGGAACAGCACCAACCCAATGGCAAATCTCGCACATCTGCTCAATCTTGAAGCGGAGCAGGAGATAATCCGGGAATTGGAAAGTCTGGCACACGTCGCAGAATATTACGGCAAATGCTGACAAAAGAGGAAATCATAGAAGCCCTACAAGGGGTTAAACGCCCCTTGATACAGGCACACAACGATATAGAGGCCGTGGCCAATTTCATAGAGGCTCGCTTGCAGACCGAAAAGGAGTTTGCCGACAGCCGGGTATATGGCACGGTCTGCCACGCCCTCGGAATCTTGGAGGAACAGATAACAAGCATAGGAAACCAAATCACCAAACTCAAAAAATAATGGAACGTAAAAGAATCATCGTAATCACCCCGGAGGAACGCAAGTATCTGCAGAAGATGATCGGCTGCTCAGGCGTAACCGTGTGGGAAGCGGTAAAATACCGCAAAAGTAATGACATACACAAGCGCATCCGCAAGGCAGCGATAGAGCGCGGCAACCCGCAAATGGTAATCGCGCCGGAATTCGACACAATCTATATCACCAACCGCCGAGACGCTGACGAAAAGATGCACCGCTACATGGTGCAGTCTTTTGAGAACGGAGCGACGTTGGAGGGATGCTTCGACACCGGGCTTGTGGTGATACGTGACAAGCGCGGCGAGGTCAGAGGCGAATGGCAAAGCCCGAGGTTAACCGAAATAGCAGCCATACAGGAGGTGGCGATGTCGCTCTGAGGTATGGTCAAGTATTACAATCCTCCAAAGGCCATGTGCACTGCCCAAGAGCTCGCATCTCTGCTATCCCCCGTTGACAGACGCAGAATGGCATATCGGTATTTTGTCCATACCGCTGAAAAACAGAAGCAATCAGACGGGCGAACATATATCGAGGCATTGGCGGCTTCTCTCCGGAACGGAAGAAGTAATCTTCAACCCACAATTCTGAACCGTCTTTTAAGCCTTTGGCGACAGATTCAGAAAGAATGGCAGGTATCGCAGGTGCGTAATACTCGCAGTCTTGAAGATGTGCTATGTTTTTTAGAGTCTCGTGGACTAACGGTCGATTCTGAAACAGTGAGTATCGTCCATAATAGATTACGCAAAAGGCAATCTCCCACGGCTTGATGATAGCGGGCTTTTTCATAAAGAGCGATTAAAGAATTAACGACTACAAAATTACAAAAAATTATGGAGTATTGCGACGGCATTCTTTGCGCAACACACGCCGAACTTACCGACGGCATTATGACAAACGCGGCATTGATGCACGCTTGCCAACGTGATAAGGATCTTCGCGTGAGGCGTGGCTGCAACGGTGTCTCCGCGCTCTATGATATAAACCGACTGTCTGCTGAATATCGCACCGAGGCAAAACGCCGACACGCCGCGACTGAGGCACAGGCAAAGGCGCGGGCATTCATCGACATAATCGTGATAGACCAGAGAGCCGCCACTTACTACGAGGGAGTGAGCATCGAGGGAGCGCGGGGACTGAGCGACGAGAAACGGATGCTCTACACCAACTCAGCCTCCATACTCAACGCTTGCCGTGTGAAACTCATGGAAGCCGAGGCCGAACAGAAAAAAGTCGGCAAAAGCCGCCGGGTAAAGATGAGCGACTTTTGGGCTGCGGTGGCGGCGCACCTGCCCCGCGTGGCCGACATCTACCCGCACAGCCTCCCGGAGAACCCGCGAGTGCTACAGCGCAAATATCAAGAATATTTCAGAGGAGGCCAGCCCAATTACGAGGTGTTGATTTCGGGTAAGTTCCGCAACAAGAACGCCGCGAGGGTTGCGACCCCGGAGCAGGTGGCATGGCTCACCAAATTCTTGGAGCATCATACCAACCTCGACGGACAGGAGGTGGCCGACTACTACAATACGGTATGCGAGGCTTTCGGATGGCCGAAAGTGACGCGCCGGACGATGTTGGTATGGCTGCAGAAACTCGGATGGCTTGTGAACGCCGGACGGCACGGAGCAAAGGAATATATGAACCGCTACGGAATGCAGAACAAACGCTTTGCACCGACCGCGCCGATGCTGTTCTGGTCGCTCGACGGATGGACGGTGGAGCTATACTACAAAAAGCGCACCGAGGGGAAGCGCGGCGGTCGTACCACATACTGCAACCGCATGACGGTGGTAGTGGTACTCGATCCTTTCAACAAATACCCGATAGGCTACGCCACAGGCTATCAAGAAAGCCCGGAACTGATAAAAGCCGCGCTCCGCGATGCGACGAACCACACGGCGCAGCTTTTCGGCCAACGTCTGCGGCCTGTGCAGATACAGAGCGACAACTATCAAATCAAAATCATGCTGCCGACCTATGGCATGGCCGAATATGTAACCCCGGCACAGGTAGGCAACGCAAAGGCCAAGCCGATAGAGCCGTATTTCAGACGGCTCAACCACAAATACGCTAAAAAATGCTCCGGCAACTGGAGCGGCTACGGCATAACCTCCCGCAAGGAGAGCCAGCCCAATATGGAATGGCTCAACGCGCACAAGGGGCAGATACCCGACGAGGCCGGGGTAAGGGCGCAGATAGAATGGATCATCGAATCGGAACGCGCCGCCAAGCGCGAGGAATATGTGGCCGGATTCAGCCGCATACCCGCCGACCGACTTCTGCCGATGCCGATTGAAAGCTACCTGCTGAACTTCGGGCAGGAGACAGGCTACAAGAACACATTGGAGGGCAGCGGCCTCAACGTCCGGCTTCTCGGAGAGCGCAGGACATACGACAGCTTCGACCTCGAATTCAGAAAATACGCACACCTGCGGTGGAGCATCAAATATGACCCCGACAATATGCAAGAGGTCTTGGCCGTGAGCGACGAGGGGGACATCCGCATACTGCTAAAAGAAAAGCACCTGCAGCCGATGGCACTTGCCGACCGCCGTCCCGGAGACGCGGAGGAACTGCAAAAGGTAAAGGACTTCAACGACGAACTGAAACGCACCGTGATAGAATACGACAGGCAAGCCACCGAGATAGCGCGTGAGAGCCTGTTGCGCCACCCCGACCTCGGCAACCCATACATAACAGGCATACTCACCGACAGCCGGGGACAGAACAAAGACCGCAAGAGCCAATACCGCCTCGAATACACAGACGTAACCGAGGAGACCGCATACGAGGAAAGCGCGGGCGCGGGCATAGCCGAATCGACACGCGACCTCTATTGATTAACGGATAATCATAAAACTAATATAGGAAATGAAACAGACAGAAAAAGAAGCCATAGCCGCCAAACTGCGGACGTATGTAGACAGCAAGGAGAGCCAAAACGCCGCCGCCAAATCCCTGCGTGGCGTGAGCGCGGCCACCGTGAGCCAGATACTCAACGGCAACTGGGATCTAATCTCCGACGACATGTGGCGCACGGTAGGCAACCAAATCGGCTATGACCCGCGCAACTGGGTCGTGATAGAGACCGAGGGTTACAGGCGCATGACACAGGTGCTGACCGACGCGCAGCGGCACTCGCTCGTGATGGCCGTTACAGGCGACGCGGGCTGCGGCAAAAGTCAGGCGATAAAGGTATATGCCGGGAGCAACAGAAACGTGATAGCGTTGAGCTGCTCCGAATATTGGAACCGCAAGGAGTTTCTCGGGGAACTGCTGCAGAGCCTCGGCACAGAACCCGGCGGCTCGACGGTGGCCGACATGATGCGCGAGGCCATACGGCAGCTCAAACGCCGAGAGGGGGTTCTGATAGTGTTGGACGAGGCCGACAAACTCTCCGACCAGGTGCTGCACTTCTTCATCACCATATACAACAAACTGGAAGATACCGTGGGAATCGTCCTCTGCGCCACGCAATACCTCAAAAAGCGGATAGAGCGCGGAGTGGTGAACAACCGCAAAGGCTACAAGGAGATATACTCACGCATAGGCCGCAAATTCATACCGATGCCTGTTGTGAACCGGGGCGACATAAAGGCCGTATGCACCGCCAACGGCCTTGAAGACCGCCGGGAGATAGAACGTATCATTGACGATGCCGACAACGACCTGCGGCGCGTAAAACGCCTTGTGTGCGCCCTCAAACTGAAATCAGCCGAGGGTTAAACCCCGGTCAAACACCAATTAAACAATGGCAAAGGCATTAAGCAACCGCAACGTGTGCGACGCGAATTTCAAGGTCGCCGACTTCACCGGGGAGTGGCTCGCCACATTCGGGAAGCCGGAACTGCGCGGCGCGTGGATCATCTTCGGGGAGAGCGGCAGCGGCAAGACCCATTTCGCGCTCTCGCTTCTTGCCTATCTGACGCAGTTTGTAGACAAAGCCGCCTACGACACCATCGAACAGGGCTTGTCGCTATCATTCAAAAACTCTTGGTTAGACGCGAACATGGCCGAGGTCGGCAACAAGGTTGTGGTCTACTCAAAGGAACAGATCCCGGCATTGCGCGAGAGGCTGCGCAAGCGCAAAAGTCCGCAGGTTGTGGTGATAGATTCCATAACCGCGCTTGTGGGGTTCACGCGCAGCACCTTTGCCTCGCTTATGGACGAATTCCCCGACAAACTTTTCATCTTCATCGCCCACGAGGAAAACGGCAAGCCCTATCCGGCGGTGGCGCGGCACGTCCGCAAACTGGCCGAGGTGAAGATCCGCGTGGAGGGTTTCAAGGCATACCCCACGACCCGCTTTGCCACCGCGGAGGGAGGCGGCGAGGAGTTTGTGATATGGCCGGAGGGTGCGGCCAAATACTACGCTCAAATAATAGACAAGGAGACCAACCAATAAAAACGAGATATTATGGCAACAGTTACGGCACAACAGCAGAAGTGGCTGCTTAAAAAATTCCACACGCTCTGCGCCCGGCTCAACATGGACGCGGACATGAAACTGGCTCTTATATCCGGCTACGGCGTGGAGAGCAGCAAGGATCTTACAAACGCGGAACTCTTGGAACTCTGCGACCACCTCAACGAGATACTGAACCCGGAGGATGCTAAAACAGACAAGATGCGCAAGCGCGTGATAGCGGCCATCGGAGGTTGGCTGCGCATGATCGGCAAAGGCGACGAGGGGATAAACTACATAAAAGGCGTGGCGTGTCAAGCGGCAAAGACCGACAATTTCAACAAAATCTCTCTTGAACGGCTCACCACCATCTACAATATGTTCCTGCGCAAGCAAAAAGATGCAAAGAGCGTGAACGAGGTGGCCGAGAAGATAGCATACGAAGCGCGGTTTGGCACGGATAACAATCTTCTGAACTGATACAGGCATGAGTACAGCAATAGAACATCTAAAAGAGCGCACCAAAACCTGTATGGGCAATGACGGCCACGTGGTCGGGGTCGTGGAATACGACGAGGCAATTGCCGCACTCCATATTCAGAAAGCGTGTCTAATAGAACATTTTAAGAATTTCATTCTGAATGTGCGACTTTGCCAAGCCATAGGCTTAAACAAAGACTGGGAGCAGATACTCGACGAACAATTCAAAGATTTATAATTATGCCAGAGAAGAAAAAAGAGAACCTCAACAAGCAGGTGAAAGGTGTCGGCCATATCACGGTCTACATCAAGGTTACCAAAGGCAAGACGGTAACGACCTATTATACCCGATACGGCTTTGCCGGGGTATATACAAAAGCATCCTTGCAGACTGTTGCCGCTAAATTCAAGGAGATTGGCATAGACAGCACCCGCAGGGAAGAGCCGGACGCAGATAAAATCACCGCTTCAACCAAAATATACACATCAGACTGCCAATATATAATTCCACAAGACTTAAACCCGGAGACATGATAGAGGTACACATGAACGAGGGAGGCCACCAATGGGAGAAAACCAACCTCACGACATTAGGCGGAGACAATGGCCGCTCCACATACGACACTTACCGTTGCACCGCTTGCGGACTGACCGGGAAAATGTATCATTTCAACCATATTACCGTGCAGGAACGCTCCCGCAAAAAACTGTTTAGCTGCCCCGGCATGAAAAAAACGCGGAAAATCCGAATCACCTGCTGTCGGGCAGTAGGATCACAATTCGCCAATCTCACGCCGGACAGTATCCATGAGGTAATTCCGACACCTCCGGGAAACAACGGCAACAACGGCGTGTGGGTAATGGGGGTCGGCGAGCCTGTAAAAGTGCTGAATGGTGAATTTACATACATCAACGAATGAGCCGCAAAGCACTTGAAAACGAGATAACCTCACACATCACCGAGGTAACGAGCAGCCTTGAGATGGCCGAATACGCAGCCCTTATGCGGTGGCTTTCGGACTGGGCGCACGAAAAGGCAGAACTCGCCGATTACCTGCCCGACTTTGACTGCGAAGAAGAATAACAACCATCAATAAAAAAATAATATGACAGTAATCGAAAAGCAGTACATGGACGCGGTGATAGCGATGAACCGCAAAATGGCAGATCAGAACAAAGTAGACTGGGAACGCTACCGCATGGACGCAGCCCAAAATGTGGCAACCTACTGCATGGGGCTGTATCTTACCAACCGGGAAAGCGACAGACCTACCTATGCGGAAGTTGCGGAAGTCGCTGTAAAAATGGCTAACGCTATCGTGACAGAGCTGCAAAACAATCCTCTAAACACGAAAAACGACGGAAATGGATAAAGAGCGATTCGAAGCAGTATGCAATGCTTACAAAGCAATGTATTTCAGCGCAAAAAACGATAAAGAGCGCAAGGATAGAATCAACTCGTTCCGCGCCGGACAAATCAAAATATCAAAGGGATAATCACCCATCATTTAATCACCATTAAAACAACAGACAAATGGCAAAAAGAGAAAAGAAAACAATCATCAGCGGCGTAAGCCGCGAGGCGATGGAGGAGGCTTTCAGAGCATACGCCGACGCCGACGCAAAGCAGCGATCACTCACCGCCGAAATGGACGGCAAACTCGTGGAAATCCGCGAGGACTACGCCGACCGACTGGCCGAACTCGACGCGGAGAAAAAGGCCGCATTCGAGAAAATGCAGGTGTTCGCGGTAGAGAACCGCGAGGAACTGTTCACCAAGCGCAAGAGCATGGAGACCACGCACGGCATCCTCGGCTTCCGCACAGGCAATCCCAAGCTGAAAGCCCGCAAGGGCATGACGTGGGCAGGGATTCTCGAACTGCTCAAAATCAAAGGCAAGAACTACGTGCGCATGGTCGAGGAGGTGGCAAAGGACAAACTCCTTGCCGAGCGCGACCTTGACGAGTGCAAGGTAGTGATGGAAGCCTGCTGCATCGACGTGGTGCAGGACGAGACATTCTTTGTAGAACCCAAATCGGAGGGATAGCCTTATGGGAAAGCGCACGGAGTTTGCCCGCGACACCATAGAGGTGTGCCGCAACTGCAAGGCCGAGGGTATGGCGATAGTCGAGGAATTCGACAAAGCCGGAAACCACACAGGCAGACATAAAGAAATCTGCCCGGTATGCGGCGGTTCGGGATTAGTGAGTAAACATATCGAGGGGTTCGTAACGGTCGAGCCTTACGACAAAAAGAAAGCAAGGCCATGAAAAGAAGCGCGCCCGCCGCAAGGATAAATCGCTTGACAACGGGCAACACCGTGGAACGTGTTGCAAAGATAGCGGTTAAATTCTTAACATGGCGACAAAACCTCACAAAAATACACTCCTGCGCATACAGCACGTCTGCGACATCACCCGCGAGCATTACGAGGAGGGCAACCTTGCGAAATGCTACAAACAGGTGTGGAGGCATTTTGTGTACCCTGTCTATCCGATGTGTTACCACACGTTCCTCAGCTATCTTCGGCGTGGGCTGGAGGGATTCTCCGACAAGCCCCGCGACACACAGCCCTCCCTATTCGACGACATAGACATGGGGGAATGAAAGCGACACCGCCCGCAGAACCGAAACTGCGGGCGGTGTTGTGTCTATACCATCTCCTCGGAGAAAGCGTCGGCGAAGATGTCGCCTGTGTCAAGGGTAACATTGCGCGGTGTGAGAATGTAGCCGTCATCGACGGAGGCCGAACAGTCTATGCAGTGGGTTCGCCACTCCTCCAAATCCTCGCATATCTGCTCATGGTTATGGTCGGTGTCCGAGCCGGAATATTGGAACTGCGAGAAACTGCGTCCCTGTTCATCCGCGCCACCCGAAAAGCCGTTCAAGGCGAGTTTGACGGCGCGGATCAGCCGGAAGCGGCGCAGAGCCTCGTCGCGGTAAGGCGTGTCGGTCTGCGCGAGCGTGGCCGTTACGAAATGCAGCCTCACCGTCATATCGCCATGCACCGCTCCACGAGAGAGCGGCGACCACAGCACCGGGAGAAACTCCACGAAGATTCCCGGCGGGTTGAACGGACGCATCTGCGTGAGACGTGCCGTATTCTCGTTCCACAGGCCGACATGGTTAATGGCCGGAACTCCCGGTAATTTTGCGTCAGGGTCGCGTTTAGGTCGGCAGTAGATATATTTGTCATCCACGAGACGGACACGCGACAGACGCGCCTCTAAATCGGTAAAAATGCGTAATCTCATATCAATGTCGGTTAAAGTCATCGGCAAGGCGTTGCGAGAACTCCTGCAGCCGTTTGAAAACAATGTCGCCGAGGGCTTGCTGCACCTTTTCGTGGTCGCCTATGAACTGGCGTTGCGGCATATTCATCTGCCGGGAATGTGAGCGCACGGTGTATGTGTTCCCGGTCTTCTTAGACGTGCGCGAGTGGGAGCGGACGGTAACGGCGAAATTGCCGCCCTCGTTGTGCAGGGCTGTATATGGTCGGTCGGAGGTGAAGACCACGGCCATTCCCCGGATCATCGAACGGATGGAGCGTCGCATCGCCCCGGTAACGATAAGGATAGAGCCGCGTCCGCGTTTGTTTGTCTTGCTCGCCTTTGTCGCCACCCACTTCTCGCCGAAGAAACCCTGCTGCCGGAAATTGTCCTTGAACAGCTCCGTGAGCTTCACGCGGGCATCGCTCAGAATATCGTCGTAAATGTTGCGTGGCATGGCGGCGCGGATCTAATCGGCGAGATTCAGAAACAGCAGGGAGATAAGGCCGAGTTTGACCTGCATACGGTCGGACTTGTCCTCTATCTTCTGAAAATCTATCTTTGAGGGAGCGGCCTTGACCTGCTCCCATCTCTCCGGGGTCAATTCCTCGCCGAGACACATAAGGGCTGCGGCGACATCGGTCTGCGAGAACTCGGCTGTAACTGTAATTTTTTCGTCCATTTTGTTGAAAGTGTTGGGGTTTATTTTGTTGTATGAAAAAGAATGTCTATCTTTGCAATCCCATAGGAGGCCGCTGTGGGTTCTTTCGAGGAGGCGGCAACCTGCCCGCGCTGCGGGCTTTTTTTATGTCTATACATC
>NZ_BEWW01000028.1 GCF_002933955.1 Prevotella sp. MGM2 | reverse complement strand
TACATTAACATTTTTAACTTTCCGTTACATTTTAGAGTGTTAAAATATAGGTTGTAAGCAATGGATTTTGAAAAGTCCGTATCAGATTTTTAACACGAATACTTGGAATTTGAATTGCAATACGGGGAATTCTCAGGGGAAATATGGCCGAAATCTATTAAAATATACCTCAAAAACACAGAAAAAGCGGGACTTTTGATAAGGAAGTCCCGCTTAGCTATTACAAAGATACAACATTTTGGGGCAGAAAGCAAGAAATGTTAAAATGAGGCGAAGACCCCAAAAACGCCCTTACTTTAATGTTGCTTCGCCTATTTTTGGAAAGATTTTCTCCGGCAAACCTAATTTACATCCAATGACCATGCGTTACGCCATACAAAGCGGTTTCCCACTTCATATTTTATTTGTATCTTTGCCTGCGTTAAAAATTACAGAAAATGAGATTTGCACAAAGAATGCTGCTTTTCGCCGTAATCTGGTTACTGGCGATGACACCGGCTCCGGGAGCCGAGCCGCATTCCGGCACAAAGGACACCCTGGAAGTGAGTCTGCTGACTTGTGCGCCGGGCAGCAATGTGTACGAACTCTACGGACACACGGCCTTGCGCGTGAGAAACACCGTCTCCGGTGAGGATATGGTGTTCAACTACGGCATATTCGACTTCCGGACACCTCATTTTGCATGGCGTTTCATGATGGGACGGACCGACTACATATTAGGAGCCGTTCCCTTCAGTCATTTTGTTCTCTCTTATATGAAAGAGGGACGCAGTGTGGAGGCGCAAGTGCTCAATCTTACCCCCGACGAATGCACACGTCTGTCAACATCGCTTGCTGAAACATTCCGAAAAGTATGCAACGAGGGATGGACCTACCGCTACAACTTTCTATACGACAACTGCACTACACGCGCCATTGATGAAATCACGCGCGCTGTAAAAGGACAGGTGAAATGGCCGTCTGCAGAGCGCGGAAAAACATTCAGGGGCATCATTAACGAACATGCCGCCGAAGCCTCACCTTGGTATCGCTTTGGGCAGGATCTTATTCTGGGCGCGGAGACCGATGCTCCCATAGGTCTGCGCGGACAAATGTTCGCACCTCTTTATGCCGCCCGCTTCGCCGACAGCGCCAGCATCATAACCCCCGACGGGCAAATCCGCCCTTTGGTAAAAAGCAAAACGATGGTGGCAGAATTCGCCACACACGCTGAAATCCGCTTTCCCCTCTCGCCGATGGCGGCCTGCTGCCTATTACTGCTGCTGACAATAGCGGTGTGTACGGGCGAATGGCACAAAGGCAAAATACGCCATTGGTTTGACAACCTGCTACTGCTGCTTATGGGGAGTACCGGCTGTATTGTGGCGTTATTGTTCTTCCTTTCTGAGCATCCGGCAGTAGGAAGCAACGCACTCATTCTCCTTATCAATCCCCTGCCATTAGTTTATCTCCCCTGGAAGATCTGGCGCGAGCGTCACCACCGCGAAACTTACTTCACACAGATTATCGCAGTACTCCTGTGTCTGTTCTGCGCCTCCCGTTTGTTTATTTTTCAAAAATTTCCGGCTGAAATATACGTATTGGCACTATGTTTGCTGGTAAGAGTTATTAGCGAAACGCTATTTAAAAAAAACATCACAACTTCATTATCATAAATAAAACTCCGAACGTGTCTCAACACAACCATACACCACAGCCTCATCCTGCCATCAACGGCGGTGACCTGCGCACACGTTGCCTGCTGCTATCTCTGCTGGCGGCTATGTCGGTGCTGAGTCCTAGCGAGGCCAAAGCCCAGACAGAGAACGGCAACGGCATGCCCAAACTCGTGGTGAATATACTGGTAGACCAATTGCGCTCCGACTATCTAGAGGCTTTTATGCCTCTTTACGGAGAAGATGGCTTCAAACGTCTCATGCGTGAAGGGCGCATATATTCACAAACGGACTATCCTTCCTCACACACAGACATTGCCTCAGCAGCCGCAACAGTGGCTACCGGCAGCGCACCGTCACGCCACGGCATCATAAGCAGTCAGTGGCTCGACCGCAAGACATTGCGCCCGACATTCTGCGTAGACGATGCCACTTATGAAGGTACCGGCACAACTACAGACAAGTCGTCGCCGGCCAACTTAAGCACATCTACCGTAAGCGACGAACTGAAAATGGCCACCGACGGGCAAGCACTAGTTTATGCCATCGCCCCCATGCGCGAAGCTGCCATCCTCTCCGGCGGTCATGCCGCCGATGCGGCCATCTGGATAGATGACCAAAACGGCGGCTGGTGCTCTTCGTCTTATTACGGGAGCCTGCCGGCATGGGTGGACATGTGCAATACTGGAAGCGCCATGAGTTCAAAACTGAAAGGACTGACATGGATGCCTTCTTCGGAACAGGTGGGTACTTTCAGCTACTTCCTCACCGGAGGAGCCAAAGAACCTTTTACTCATAAATTCAAAGGAGACGACCGCTACACAGACTTCAAAACCAGTGGACTGGTCAACGTAGAGGTGGCCAACACAGCCATTGCCTGCCTCGAAAACACACCGATAGGAGCCGACAATATCACAGACCTGCTTGCGGTAACATTTTATGCCGGCAGTTACGAACACCGGCCGGCAAGCATTGCACCAATGGAGATACAGGACACGTATGTACGCCTTGACAAAGCTCTGGCTGACCTCATATCCGCCGTAGGCCGTAAAATCGGTGTACAAAACGCGCTCTTCGTCCTCACATCAACAGGCTACACAGACGAGGAAAACCACGACTTCAGGAAATTCCGTATCCCTACAGGAACATTCGACATGCGCCGCGCATCGGCCCTGCTCAACATGTATCTCGTAGCCGTATACGGACACGGGAATTTTGTAGAGGCCTGCTACGGAACACATTTTTATTTGAATCACCGTCTCATTGAAGAAAAACAACTCAATCTGGCCAATGTGCTGGACCGCACACAGGATTTTCTGTTACAACTGAGCGGAGTGAAGGATGTATATACATCAAACCGGCTGATGCTGGGAGCATGGACATCAGGACTCAACCGTATCAGGGCTGGTTACAATCCTCGTTGTTCAGGCGATGTGATGGTAGAAGTTATGCCGGGCTGGCGCCATGTCAATGAAGATACACGCGAAGACCGTCTGGTACGCGACTCCTACATCCCCTACCCTATTATTTTCTTCGGACATACCATTCAGGGTGAAAAAATCGAAACACCCGTAACCGTAGACCGCATAGCCCCCACACTGTCAAAGGCCATGCGCATACGCGCCCCCAATGCCTGCGGCGTTGCCCCACTGTTCTGATTTGTCAAAACAATACATTTTTATAAATTACCACAACCGCAACACAACGGCATTATTCCTAACAAAAAAAATAAAAACATAATCAATGAATATCAATTCCATTCTAAGCAAATTGTTGGGCGGCAACAAAACCAGCCGCGACAGGAAACTCATCCAACCCCTAGTTGACGAGGTTCTGGCAGCATATCCTGCCATCTGCGAACTCTCCCACGATGAACTGCGCGCTAAAACCAAAGAACTGCAAGAGACCGTACAACACTCGGCCGATGACCTCAAAGAAAAAATTACAACTCTCAAAGCCAAAATAGAGGATACACCTATCGAAGACCGTGTGTTTATTTTCAACCAAATAGACAAGTTGGAAAAGGAAGTGCTCGACCGCTACGAAGAAGCGCTCGATAAAGTACGGCCGATAGCCTTTGCTGTCGTAAAAGATACGGCACGCCGTTTCACTGAAAACGCAGAAATTGAAGTGACGGCTACAGATTTTGACCGCGAATTAGCCGCCACACACGACTTTGTACGCATCGAAGGCGAAAAAGCTGTTTATCAGAACCACTGGCTAGCCGGAGGTAATGACATGCAATGGGGAATGATACATTATGATGTACAACTCTTCGGCGGAACGGTACTGCATCAAGGGAAAATAGCGGAAATGGCTACTGGTGAGGGTAAAACCCTAGTAGCCACATTACCTGTCTACCTCAATGCACTCACCGGCAATGGTGTACACGTAGTAACAGTGAACGATTATCTAGCCAAACGCGACTCTGAATGGATGGGGCCACTCTATATGTTCCACGGTCTGAGTGTTGATTGCATCGACAAACATCAGCCAAACTCGGAAGCACGACGCCGTGCCTATCAAGCTGACATCACTTTCGGTACGAACAACGAATTCGGCTTTGACTATCTGCGCGACAACATGGCCATGAATCCGAAAGACCTCGTGCAACGTCGCCACAATTATGCCATTGTCGATGAAGTGGACTCGGTATTGATTGATGATGCGCGTACTCCTCTTATCATATCCGGCCCTATACCCAAAGGTGACGACCAGCTCTTTGAACAATATCAACCACTCGTAGAACGACTTGTTGAGGTGCAACGTAAGCTCGCTACACAATACTTGGCAGAAGCTAAGCAGCTCATCAGTTCAGGTGATAAGAAAAAAGAGGAAGAAGGATTTTTGCAACTCTTCCGCAGCCATAAAGCTCTCCCCAAGAACAATCCGCTTATCAAGTATCTTTCAGAGCAGGGCATCAAGGCCGGCATGCTGAAAACTGAGGCGATTTATATGGAAAACAACAACCGCCGTATGCCAGAGGCCACCGAACCGCTTTACTTTGTGGTGGATGAGAAACTGCACTCATGCGATCTTACGGACAAAGGTAACATTTGGCTGGCGGAACAAGTGAAAGACGACCAACTCTTCGTACTTCCCGACATCACCAGTGAACTTTCAGCTCTTGAAGCAGATAAAAGCCTCAACGATGAAGAACGCCTGCAACGTAAAGATGCCCTTTTGGCCGACTATTCCATCAAAAGTGAACGCGTACACACCATACTGCAACTACTGAAAGCCTACACGATGTTCCGCATCAACGAGGAATACATTGTTATGGACGGACAGGTGAAAATTGTTGACGAACAAACAGGCCGCATCATGGAAGGACGCCGTTGGAGCGACGGATTGCATCAGGCAGTGGAGGCAAAAGAACATGTAAAGGTTGAAGCAGCCACACAAACCTTTGCCACGATCACACTCCAGAATTACTTCCGCATGTACCACAAGCTATCCGGTATGACGGGTACAGCTATTACTGAGGCCGGTGAATTCTGGAACATCTATAAGCTCGATGTCGTTGAAATTCCGACAAACCGCCCCGTATTGCGCAAGGACATGAACGACCGCGTATATAAGACCAAACGCGAAAAATACGCTGCCGTCATCACCGAAATAGAAAAGATGCGCAACGAAGGACGCCCTGTGCTCGTTGGTACGACAAGCGTTGATGTCAGCGAACTGCTGAGTCGCATGCTCCAGCTCCGGCATATTCCTCATAATGTACTCAACGCCAAGCTTCACCAGAAAGAAGCGGACATCGTAGCTCAGGCTGGCCGAAGCACTATGGGTAAGATTACGGTTACGGATGCAGACGGAAATAAGCACGAGCAAGAGCGTTTGCTTGGTGCCGTAACTATTGCCACGAACATGGCCGGCCGCGGTACAGACATCAAATTGACCGATGAGGTAAAAGCTGCCGGTGGTTTGGCCATTATCGGTACGGAACGCCACGAAAGCCGCCGTGTAGACCGTCAGTTACGCGGTCGTGCCGGCCGTCAGGGAGACCCCGGTTCCAGTGTTTTCTTTGTTTCGCTTGAAGACAATCTCATGCGTCTTTTTGCCTCAGAGCGCATAGCTAAAGTAATGGACCGTCTCGGCTTTAAAGATGGCGACATGATTGAGGCCAAAATGGTTAATAACAGCATCGAGCGCGCCCAAAAGAAGGTGGAGGAAAACAACTTCGGTATTCGCAAGCGGCTTTTGGAGTACGATGATGTCATGAACAAGCAGCGCACCGTCATTTACGAAAAACGCCGCCATGCCCTCATGGGAGAACGCATAGGCATGGATATTTCCAACATGATATGGGATCGTGTCATCAACATCCTTGACAATAATGATTTTGAAGACATCAAGACGCGCTTCCTTGAAGTGATGGCCATGGAGTGTCCTTTCACGGAAGAACAGTATAATGGCACGAAACGCGATCAGTTGAACGAAATGGCATTCCAGGCTGCTATGGAAAACTTCCGTCGCAAAAACGAACGTTTGGCTGAAGTGGCCATGCCCGTCATCACGAAAGTATATGAAGAGCAAGGACATATGTTTGAAAACATTCTTGTTCCCATCACCGACGGACGTCTCGTCTACAACATTCGTACAAACTTGAAAGAGGCGTATGAAACTGGCAGTAAAGCAGTCGTGCGTGACTTTGAAAAAGCGATACTCCTTCATAACATTGATGACGCCTGGAAAGAAAATCTGCGCGAACTTGATGAATTGAAGAAATCAGTACAAAACGCTTCTTACGAGCAAAAAGACCCACTGCTCATTTTCAAATTGGAAAGCGCCGAATTATTCACTAAAATGGTGGATAAAATCAACAACTCCACGGTATCGACCCTCATGCGGGGCCAAATTCCCGTACAAGCTCCGGAACAAGTGCAGGAAGCCGCTCCGGAGGAAGAACATCCTCAGCAAAGACTTACGGAAACGCATGAAGACGTCAACGACAACAGTTCAGCCGAGGCGGCCCGACGGGACACACGTGAGCAATCACAGCAACCCATCGTAAAAGACAAAATGCCCGGCCGTAACGATCTTTGCCCTTGCGGCAGTGGTAAGAAATTTAAAAATTGCCACGGTAAAGGACTGGCTTAAAAAGCATTTTCAATGAAATAAAATCCGGATACGAAATCGGCTGACTATATTGGGGTCAAGCCGAAAACACGGTGCATGAATTTATGA
>NZ_BEWW01000027.1 GCF_002933955.1 Prevotella sp. MGM2 | reverse complement strand
ACATTTCAGCGCTCGAATTTTAACAAATGCACCGGAATTTCGGCTTGACCCGAAATTAACTTATTTAAACCAGAATTCATCCTCTATATTAAGACAGGATAAAGATATTAGTTCTTAACGACTAGAAAAAACCAGACAACTTCAAAGAAAACATTTCTTTCATCATACCCGGCACGCAATCAGTTTTCCACTCATTATATATGAGTAATATATCCCACATAGTATCCGAGGTAATGATAAATAAAAAAGCAAACGTGATAATCACGTTTGCAATATATAATAACTTACATAATTAAGCGTATGAATGGAGTCCTTCAAAATTGGCAACCAAATCAGGATTAATCTCCAACGCTCGCTTCAGATCGTCAGCAGCACCAATATAATCGTGCAAACGATGTTTCACCCCACCTCGCTGTTTGTATATTTCAGCAAAATCAGGTTGTGCCTCTATCACTTCATCGTAAAGTACCAGCGCCTTATCAAGACGTGACGTCTGCTCAAAAAGTCTTCCTAAACTCAATACGGCTTCACGATTGAAAGGATTATTTGCCATAGCTTGTATATAGGCTATTTCAGCCGTTTCGATATTACCGATATTGGTCAATGCATTACCATGCATCACCCAAAATTCATCATTGTCCGGAAAAAGCTTCGTCAGTACTGCTGTATCTTCCAAAACTTCGCGCCATTGCCCCATCTCAGCAAGTATTTCAGCACGTAAATGACGT
Source organism: Prevotella sp. MGM2 (assembly GCF_002933955.1). Classification (GTDB taxonomy): domain Bacteria; phylum Bacteroidota; class Bacteroidia; order Bacteroidales; family Bacteroidaceae; genus Alloprevotella. Next base: position 9,874 of record NZ_BEWW01000027.1, on the reverse strand, counting down.
GCTTCCACATAGTCCTCGTGTAAAGCTATGGCTTGCGTGAGAAAAGCGATAGCCGCAAAATCATCTCCTTTTCCATGAGCGGATTCTGCGGCCATGTATGGTACACGGGCATCATTGGCATGTGATGCCAGCAAACCGGAAACAGAGCGGTGCATGGCTTCATAATCACCAGTTTTGCCTTGCACCTGCGTGAGCAGCAATTGTATTTCGAAATTATCTGGCTGTTCCGCCGCAAGAGTTATAAGTAAGGGCAATGCTTCTATGTAATTCTGCATGCGAAGACGGGCTTCTGCCAAAAAACCGATAGTTTGGATGTCGCTGGCGTTTATTTCGAGAGCTTCTTCAAAACATTGTGTAGCGAACTTCGTTTCACCCATTCTCATGGCACGCACACCATCATCGCGTAAAGTTTGAAACTTGCGATTTTCTTTCTTTTCTCCCTCATCATCGGCTGCAACCTGTGCCGCACAAAAGAACTTCTTGAACAGGCCCATATTTTTATTTAATATAACGAAAAATAAAGCGGGCAGACCGAAAAAAGAAATTCTCATTACTAAGTTTCTCTGTATGTCTGCCCGAAGTTATTTTCAAATCTTATGATTTATCCATAAATTACATTACCATTTTCATCTTCATAAGGAGTCATATCCTTGGCATATTGGTTCATAGCCCGAAGACTCATACCCATACTTGAGAAACCGCCATCGTGGAAAAGATTCTGCATGGTAACTTTTCTAGTAAAATCAGAGAAGAGAACCACACAATAATTGGCACATTCTTCTGCAGAAGCATTGCCTAACGGCGACATTTTATCTGAAAAATCCATCATATTTTCGATATCCTTAATGCCTTTTCCTGCTGTAGTGGGTGTGGGTGACTGAGAAATTGTGTTAATGCGCACTCCTTTTTCACGACCATAAATATAACCAAAGGAGCGGGCTATGCTCTCAAGCATGCTTTTGGCATCAGCCATATCATTGTAACCAAAGAACGTACGCTGAGAAGCCACATAAGTAAGGGCAACAACAGAACCACCCTCTGCAATGGCATCCTGCTTCTTGGCTACTTGCAACATTTTATGGAACGATATAGCAGAAATATCAAGTGTTTTCTGCAAATAGCCATAATCTAAATCATCATAAGTACGATGCTTACGTACATTAGGACTCATACCTATAGAATGAAGTACAAAGTCTATTTTACCGCCAAGTTTTTCTACACTTTCAGCAAAAACTTTTTCAAGATCCTCCACACTAGTAGCATCTGCTGCAATAATCGGTGCATTAAGTTGCTCCGAAAGTTCGTTGAGTTCACCCATACGTAACGCCATCGGTGTATTGCTGAGCGTTATCATTGCGCCTTCTTCTACAGCCTTTACTGCTACCTTCCAAGCTATGGATTCTGAATTTAAAGCGCCAAATATAATACCGCGCTTGCCTTTCAACAGATTGTGAGTCATTGTTATAATATTTAATCTTATAAATTTACACCAAGAAAATCGGCACAAAGATACAAATTTTGTGCAACACTAACAAATCTTTTACAGGAAGTATTACTTGTAAAGATAAACATGAAACTTTACCGAATAAAAACAAAACTTTCCACAAACCATCTCAACAAAAAATCAATCAAGCTATACTCAAAAGTTCCACATCAAAAATGAGAGTAGAATTACCCGGTATTTGCCCTATAGCACGTTTGCCATATCCGGCTTCTGAAGGTATATATATGATCCAACGGTCTCCCACATGCATGCGAGGCAATGCTATTTGCCAACCGGTTATAACATCTTTCAATCGGAATGCAGCGGGACATTTGATTCGACGGGTATCATCAAATATACGGCCATTGATTAGAGTTCCTGTATAATGCACACTTACCACACTACGGATATTAGGTTGCCGACTCACACCTTTACCTTCTGCCACGATACGATAAAACACACCACAGGGCAATTCTTTTATATCTTCCTCTTTCCGTAATGCCGCCAGAAAATCGGCGTTCTTCTGCAAATATTCTGTTTTCTTTGACATAAATAAAAAGAATAAAATCAATTAAGAAAGCAAGTGGCGGATAAAGCATCCGTCACGCCGGCATACCAAAACTATTACCGACCGGCTACTTTATCCGCCACCTATTCTTTTTCGAAAAATCTTATGCGTTGCGTTCAATATAGGCTACGATATCACCTTTGCTGACATGAGTACCCTGCTTAGCATTAATCTCAACAAGCTTACCGCCAAGAGCTGCCGGGATTTCGAGTATCTGACCGTGATTATTTTCAATATAGCAGAAAAACTCTCCTTCCTTATATTCTTTTCCGATAAATGGCTCTATGCTTTTGACACATTCGGCATCACCACCGATTTCCCATAACAACGTACCACTTTCCGGGGCCACAATAGCATCAGCCTTAGCATGCTTTAGAGCTGCAGCCTCCTCAAGAGACATGCCTGCCGCACCGGCCTTATCTTTTGCAGCCTGCAAATCAGCAAGGAAACGCTTTTTGGCTGCGCCACTCTTATAATCGCGGTATTGTGTCTCATGCATGGCAAATTCAAATAATTCTTCGTCATCCTGGCCACGTTCCCAACCATTTTCTTCCATTTCCTTGATAAAACGGTCAAGTTCGTCAGGATAGTAGCTCTGCGGGTCAGCGTCAGTGAACTCAAACCCTTTCTCCTTAGCCAACTCAACAATCTCAGGAGCAACTTCACCTGGCAACTTACCGCTCTTACCCAAAATCATACCCCAAATGGCATTGTCCATCATTGAATAGCGAGGTTTGCCCATCGAATCAGTCAAAAGATTCATTAATGCAATATTTTTTACATATTGGGAGAATGGGGTCACAAGCGGGGGATATCCCACACGTGGCCATACATAAGCAACCTCATCAAAGAGACGTACCAACAAGGCATCTTCGGAAAGAGGGTCCTTACCATCTTTCACACGATTTCCGTTAATCGCACTCATCACACCGGTAAGATCGGCCATCATTGATCCCATCATACCGCCCGGCAACCCACAACTTAACAAAAGAGAAGACATGAGTTTGTTGCCGTTATTCATAAAATATCCGAGGAAATCATCAATAAACTCCTGAGTCAGTTTTCGGGCTTCCATATAAGCGTCCATATTGATCTCAGGCACATCGAAACCAGCATTCTTCAGCATGCTCTGAACAGAGATAATATCCGGATGAACCTTACCCCACGAAAGCGGTTCGATTGCCGTATCAATAACATCGGCACCGTTACGACACACCTCAAGAATCGTAGCCATGGAAAGCCCCGGGCCACTGTGGCCGTGATACTGAATAATAATTTCAGGATGCTTATCCTTTATCATTTTTGTCAGTTTGCCGAGCATGGCAGGCTGTCCGATGCCCGCCATATCTTTCAGGCATATCTCCGGCGCACCGGCCTCTATGAGCTGCTCAGCGATACCTGCGTAATATTCTGCTGTATGAATGGGCGAATTAGTAATACACAACGTAGCTTGCGGTGTCATCCCCCCTTCAAGAGCATATTTTATGGAAGGAATAATGTTACGCACATCATTCAAACCGCAAAATATACGGGTTATGTCTACACCTTGAGCATGCTTCACCTTATACATCAACTTACGCACATCGGCTGGTACAGGAAACATGCGCAAAGCATTAAGACCACGATCGAGCATGTGTGTTTTAATACCAACCTCATTAAAAGGCTTAGTAAATGCACGGACAGCCTGATTGGGGTTTTCGCCATAAAGGAGATTAACTTGTTCAAAAGCCCCGCCATTAGTTTCAACACGGGAAAAACACCCCATCTTTATTATCACGGGAGCAATACGTTCCAACTGATCCTTACGAGGCTGAAACTTACCGCTGCTTTGAAACATGTCACGATAGACAAGACTGAATTGTATTTTACGTTTTGTCATACTTATATTATAATATGAATATTTCAGTGATTAATGTTCACTTCTCAAGTGTTGCTCAAAATTTCGAGATTTGAGCAACGGTACAAAAATACGACTTTATTTTGAAATGCGTAACGGAATATGACGTTTTTAAACATTATGAATCATACCCTTTCGCATCTTCCATTTAATTAGACCTGAAATCCTTTATACACAATACTACCTAATTATAAACCGGCCCGGAAACATTATTAACAGATTCCGGGCCGGTTTGTTTTCCTTTTCTATCCTTTAGGACAAAAACGCTATCGGTTATTACATACGCTCATGGAATGAACGACTGATTACTTCAAGCTGATGTTCGCGACTCAGCTTTATAAAGTTAACTGCATACCCACTCACACGGATAGTGAGCTGCGGATACTTCTCAGGATGTTCCATAGCGTCTTCAAGCATCTCACGATTCAGTACATTCACGTTAAGATGATGCGCTCCTTTTGTAAAGTAACCATCCACCATAGTTACCAGATTTTCAACACGTTCCTCCGGCGTAGGACCAAGAGACTTGGGTACAATAGAGAACGTATTGGAAATACCGTCCTGAGAGTCGCGGTAACGCAACTTGGCAACAGAGGCCAAAGAAGCTACGGCACCACTTTTGTCACGTCCATGCATAGGATTGGCACCCGGCGCGAAAGCAACACCTTTCGCACGACCGTCAGGAGTAGCACCAGTCTTTTTACCATACATCACGTTAGATGTGATAGTAAGCAATGAGAGTGTAGGACGGGCATTCTTATAAACAGGAAGTTTCTTCAACTCTTCCGTAAAGAAATATACGAGATCCACGCCCAAATGGTCTACGCGGTCATCATTATTACCGAAACAAGGATACTCACCCTCTATATCAAAGCCTTCAGTCAGACCGATTTCATTGCGACGAGCCGTAACTTTAGCATATTTAATGGCCGAAAGAGAATCAAGTACAATAGAAAGACCGGCTGCGCCATAAGCTATATTGATACGCGGATCGGTATCGACAAAAGCCATCTGTGCCTTTTCATAATAATACTTGTCGTGAATATAATGAATGATATTCATAGCCTCATTATACACACGGGCTATCTGCGTAAGCACAAGCTTGTAATTCTCCATCACTTCCTCAAAGCTGAGTTGGTCGCTCTTGAGTTCGGGGATACCTTCCACCATAAGTGTACCGGTATTTTCACAACGTCCGCCGTTAATGGCAAGCAAGAGAGCCTTAGCCAAATTACAACGGGCACCGAAGAACTGAATCTGACGACCAATATCCTGGAACGATACACAGCAGGCTATGCCGTAGTCATCGCTGTGACGCACCTCGCGCATGAGGTTGTCATTTTCATACTGAATGGAGCTGGTATCCACCGAAACACGTGCACAGAAATCCTTGAAACCCTCAGGCAACTCGGGACTCCACAGAACAGTAAGGTTGGGTTCGGGTGAAGGACCCAGATTGTAAAGCGTCTGCAGGAAACGGAAAGAGGTTTTCGTCACCTTGGTACGTCCGTCGTTGAGACGGCCACCAATAGCTTCCGTCACCCATGTAGGGTCTCCGGCAAAAATATCATTATAAGCCCCCATGCGGAGATGACGAACCATGCGGAGCTTGATAACAAACTGGTCAATCAGTTCCTGAGCATAAGTCTCATCAATAAGACCATGCTTCAGATCGTGCTCTATATAAATATCAAGGAACGACGAAACATTGCCCAGCGACATCGCAGCACCATCCTGTTCCTTTACAGCGGCAAGATAAGCCATATATACCCATTGTACAGCTTCTTGTGCCGTGTAGGCAGGGCGGCTCAAATCAAGTCCATAATACTCGCCCATCACCTTGATTTCCTTCAACGCCTTAATCTGTTCGGCCACCTCCTCGCGCAAACGGATGCGGGCATCAGTCATCGGGCCTGTCAGTTTTTTAGCGTCCTCCTGCTTGGCTTCAATAAGACGGTCTATACCATAAAGAGCCAAACGACGGTAATCGCCAATAATACGTCCGCGGGCATAATTATCAGGAAGCCCGGTAAGGAAGCCCAACGAACGGAAACGGCGGATTTCTTCCGTGTAAACATCGAACACACCATCGTTATGAGTTTTACGGTAATGAGTGAAAATGTCTTTCACTTTAGGATTAACCTCCACGCCGTTTTCAGCACAAGCCTTTTCCACCACTTTAATACCTCCGAAAGGCTTGATGGAACGCTTCAGCAACTCATCCGTCTGAAGACCAACGATAAGTTCATTTTCTTTATCAATATATCCCGCCTTATGCGATGAGATAGTAGACACTGTGTCTGGGTCGAGAGAGCGGACGCCATTATTGGCACGCTCTTCCTCAAGAGCCTTAAGGCAAATACTCCAGATTTTCTGAGTACGCGCCGTGGGACCTTGCAAGAAAGAGGAATCACCTTCATACGGAGTGATATTCTTGCGTACAAAATCTGTAACATTGATACCCTGGCTCCAAGCGCCGTCAATAAATTGATTCTGTATATCCATACAATTTAAATATTTGTAGGTTTGTAAATGAGGCTGCAAAGATACTAATTTTTATTAAACCGCCAAAGACAACTAATGAAAAGAGAATCATAAAGCCATGATTTTCAACAAAGGCGCATGAGTCGCATACTACAAGTAAATAAAAATCATTATAGAACAATAATTATTACAATCTTTTCAGAAAAACAAACAATCAAATACAACAGACAGCCCAAAGCGGTTCAACCACTCTCTTTTATTAAACTGTAGAAAAAGTAAAAACAAAAAGAGCCAACTTTCGAAAGTTGACTCTTAACTGTGTACCCCCGAAGGGAATCGAACCCTTATCAAAGGAACCGGAATCCTTCATTCTATCCATTAAACTACAGGGGCTTAATCACTTTCACCAGAAAATACCCATCCAACTTGGGCATCAAACCTTGACGCCTAAAGCCTCAATCATTCCGCAACCCTTTTAAACAGGCGCTCCCACTCATGAAAGCAAAGCAGTGCAAAGTTAAGTATTTTATCTGACATATACAATGAAAACACCGCTTTTTATTAATACACCACAGAGAACGAAATAATCAAGCTAGTGATTTACTGATTTTTCTAAAAATCTCTTCCCCTGTTTACAAGAATTGGAAACTTAAGATCCATGTGGAAAGGAAAAGACCATTTCCAAGGAATAAAAAATGGGGCGCTATTTCACAATAGACCCCATATTCCCGGCGAAAGGGGATTTCACCGAGTAATGACACCGACGTGCTTCACAACATGGAGGTGCCTTTAGAAAATATGTATATGCTATGAAGTTTTCATTTTAACAACCACCGGCACAGCGAGGTTTTATCTGCTTGAAGAAATCGTTGCCCTTATCATCGACTAGGATAAAGGCCGGAAAATCTTCCACTTCGATCTTCCACACGGCTTCCATGCCGAGTTCGGGATATTCCAGACATTCAATGCTCTTTATGCTCTGCTGGGAAAGAATGGCAGCAGGCCCGCCAATGGATCCGAGATAGAAGCCTCCGTGTTTCTGGCAGGCATCCGTCACCTGCTGAGAACGGTTGCCCTTGGCTATCATCACCATAGATCCTCCGTTAGCCTGGAAAAGATCCACATAGGGGTCCATACGTCCGGCTGTAGTGGGCCCCATTGAGCCGCAAGCCATGCCTTCTGGTGTTTTAGCCGGTCCGGCATAGAGCACGGGATGGTTCTTTATATATTCAGGTAATCCTTCGCCACGGTCAAGGCGTTCCTTGAGCTTGGCATGAGCAATATCGCGGGCCACAATTATAGTGCCGTTGAGACTTACGCGGGTGGACACTGGATATTGGCTCAGCGCCTGGCATATTTCGGCCATCGGTCGGTTCAGATCGATGCGTATGGCCTGACCTTCGCCGGCTTCGCGCAATGCTTCAGGAATGAGACTGCCGGGGTTGTCGTCCATTTTCTCCACCCAAATGCCGTCCTGATTGATTTTACATTTGATATTGCGGTCGGCCGAACAGCTAACCCCTAGCCCCACGGGACAGCTGGCACCATGACGCGGAAGACGGACTACGCGGATGTCGTGGGCAAAATATTTGCCGCCGAACTGGGCGCCGAGTCCAATGTTATAAGCCTCCTCAAGGAGTTGTTTTTCAAGTTCCACATCGCGGAAAGCACGACCTGTTTCATCGCCTGTAGTAGGCAGAGTGTCGTAATAATGAGTGGAAGCGAGTTTTACGGTCAATAGATTTTTCTCTGCTGAAGTACCGCCGATAACAAAAGCGATATGATAAGGCGGACAGGCAGCCGTGCCGAGCGTTTTCATTTTTGAAACAAGGAATGGCACGAGTGTTGCGGGATTAAGTATAGCTTTGGTTTCCTGATAAAGATAGGTCTTATTGGCAGAACCGCCACCTTTTGTCACACAAAGAAAGCGATATTCCATGCCATGAGTGGCCTCTATGTCGATTTGGGCAGGAAGATTACACTTTGTATTCACCTCATCGTACATTGTGAGAGGAGCGTTTTGGGAATAGCGCAGATTTTCCTCCGTATAGGTTTTATAAACGCCCTTTGATATGGCCTCTTCATCACAAAAGCCGGTCCACACCTGCTGTCCTTTTTCGCCATGGACGATTGCCGTACCGGTGTCCTGACAGATAGGCAACTGACCTTTTGCCGACACTTCGGCGTTGCGAAGGAAAGTGAGGGCAACGTATTTATCGTTATCGGATGCCTCCGGATCGGTCAGAATTTTAGCGACCTGCTCGTTATGCGAGCGGCGCAACAGAAAGGACACATCACGGAAAGCCTGGTTTATCATCATAGTCAGACCTTCGGGCTGTACTTTCAGAATGGGATTGCCTTCGAAATCGCCAACGGAAACATAGTCCTTAGTCAGCAAATAATACTCCGTCTCATCCTTTCCGGTCTGAAACATGGGAGCATACTTAAATTCGGGTGTTTGAGCCATAATATATAGTATTTTTAGCAGACGAATAACGAATTACGGATAAACGGCAGACAAATGCTGGCAACCGGCCGCTTGACGGAGAATCATATCACCCCAAGAAGCCAGTCTGCCTGCCGGCTGTTGTCACTTTCCCCATTCTGCGGGATTTCTGCGCCATTCTCCCAGCATAGAGACATGCTCAGGCTTGATGTAGCCCGTGGCAAGAGCCACGTCAACCACGGCTTCGTAGTTGGTCAGTGTGGTAAGTTCCACACCGGCAGCGGCAAAAGCTTCTCCGGCAACGGGGAAGCCGTAAGTATAGGCCGCCACCATGCCCACCACCTCGCAACCATGGGCACGCAAAGCCTCTACGGCCTTCAGGCTGCTGCCGCCGGTCGAGATGAGATCCTCTACCACTACCACCTTCATACCGGGTTGGAGGTCACCTTCAATAAGGTTGGTCATTCCGTGGTCTTTGGCTTTGGAGCGCACATAGGCAAAAGGCAGACCGAGGGCATCGGCCACCAAGGCGCCTTGCGCGATGGCTCCTGTGGCAACGCCGGCCACGGCTTCGGCTTCAGGATATTTTTCGGCTACCAGACGACTGAGTTCGAGCTTCACAAAACTGCGCAAGGCGGGAAACGCCAACGTCTTACGGTTGTCGCAGTAAAAAGGCGACTTCCAACCGCTAGCCCAGGTAAAGGGCTGTTCGGGTTGCAGTTTGATGGCTTTAACGTTTAACAGCTTTTCGGCAAATATTTTCTCTAGTGTACTCATAAATCTTTAAATGGTCTTTATTTATGTTCACCGCAAAATTACATTTTTTTCCCTAACCGGTAACACTTATTCCACGATTTTATTTCCTGTCAATTATATTTTATATTTTTCAGGCCGTCCACTCTTCAAGAAGACTTATCAACTTTAACATTTTTAACCTTTCAAAACATTTTCAGGACATGAAATACAGGCCGTAACAGGGAGAATCTGAAAAGTCCG
>NZ_BEWW01000026.1 GCF_002933955.1 Prevotella sp. MGM2 | reverse complement strand
TAACATTTCAGCTCTCGAATTTTAACAAATGCACCGGAATTTCGGCTTGACCCGTATAAAGGGCTCTTGGGAGTGACACATCTGAATCTTCTATAAATGAATGCCCTTTACGGGCATATTCTCCATCCGTGTGATCTGCGGTTAATACCCATCCCACCCAGTTGGGAGTTTTTGTTGTTTTATTGTAAGATGTTGTGTAGGAAAATCTATTTAAAATTTGTTCTGGTGGCTGGTTGGTTCTATATCGGGGAACTTCATAATTTTTCGGGGCAATAATAAGATTTTCTTCTTTTACTATTTCATCTTTACTTTTATCTGAATAGGTATACTTATTCCATCCGTATGTGGTTACGGCAGCAATGGCTAAAATTACTAGATATTGAATGTTCCTTGCCATGGATGTTCTGTCTTGTGTTTTTGGCATTTATTATTTTGAGGTCTGTTTGGACAATAAGCAATTGATATATCTATGAGGCTCATTAATTAAAAAGAATGTCAGTATGAACCCAATGTTAATAAACCTTGCGATCGTTCCCTCTTTATATTTTTCTTCATGGTGAAAAGTCTGATAGACCTGAATAAGATTTGTATCAGATGGAATATAAAAAAAGCTGTACCGATGATGTGATGAAACTCCGAGTGAAAAAGATTTGAGTGCCCTCTTCACTTTTGTAATCCGACTCTACACGAGGCGTATGTCGGCACGCCATTAGTGAAGCAGCTTCCTCGGTGTTCAGGTAATTATTGATGAGTATCCCAATCGAACCGGTACAGCCTTTATTTGAGAGCAAAAATACATACTTCTTACTGTGTATGCAAGTTTTTGAGGTATTATTTTTGAAAAAATAAAGCTTCTTGGAGCACTTTGAATATTTTACGTATGAAGTTTCGGCTTTTGTTTATTTCTTTATATCTTTACCTCCAAATGTGAAAAACAAAAATATAATTTGGATTTTATATGGCGCAAATTCGATTTAGAATAAATTATGTTACAACGTGGGGAGAAAGTTTATGGCTGGATTATGGCGCTTCAGGTAAGGATGTAAAGCAATTGCCCTTGGTGACAACTGACGGCTCTATGTGGACAGCCGAGATTGAATGGGGGGGGGCTGATATTATAACTTATGCCTATAGTGTGCGTAATGCTGATGGCTGTATTGTACGTGCTGAACGTCCGGCTACGCGCCATTTCTTTGTAGGGCATCGGTCATGGGTGTTATTGTGCGACAATTGGACTGAGCGAGGCATTGATTCTGTTTTTCTTCATTCGGCATTTACGGAATGTGTTTTCCGTCATAGTGGTATTGATGATCTAGGTATGCAGCTAAGTTCGTCTTCTTATTTTCTGCTGATGCGTGCGACTCCGCCGCCTTCAGGCTTTCGTTGGGGAGTATTAGGCAGTTCTCCACGATTAGGAGAATGGAAGGAGGAGAAGGTGCGTAATCTTGTTCGGACAGATGTGTACGAGTGGTGTCTGCCTTTAGCCTCTGAAGATTTTGCAGAAGGCGTATATTACAAATATGTGTTGGTTGATGAAAACATCCCTTCTCGGAATATCGTTTGGGAAGAGGGAGGTAATCGTTGTTTGTCTCCCTGCTGTCTGCGAAAGGGGGAAGCTGCCGTTGTTTCTGATGATGCTCCCCGTATGTCATTGGCTTTATGGCGCGGCGCGGGAGTTGTCATTCCTGTATTTTCTCTAAGAAGTAAAGGCAGTCAGGGGATTGGTGATTTCGGAGATTTACGTCAATTCATTAATTGGGCAGCCAGTACAGGTATGAGTACTGTTCAGTTGTTGCCAGTTAATGATACAACCTCATCGGGAACATGGCGTGATAGTTACCCCTACAGTGGAATTTCTGTGTTTGCTCTGCATCCTATATATCTGGATTTGAGAGAGTGGCAGAGCAGTCCGATATATGCTCGTTATGCCGAGCGTTTTACAGCGTTGAATGCCTTACCGGAATTGGATTATGAAGCTGTGTTTGAAGAGAAAATGGCTTTTTTGGGAGATTTGTATAAGATGGTTAGACCGGAGATTGATAAGCTGGCCGCTTATAACGAGTTTTGCACTGAGCATTCATATTGGCTGGAACCCTATGCCCGTTTTTGTGTAAAGAAAGCTCGTGCCATGAATTTTAAATGTAATGGAGATGAAAAGTTTTACTCTTTTGTTCAATATTTACTTCATAACCAAATGGCAGCAGTTCACAAAGCCGCTCGTCTGCAGAGGGTTATTCTGAAAGGAGATATTCCCATTGGAATTTGTCATGATAGTGTTCCAGCTATGGTGGATAGCCATCTTTTCCATTTTAATGGTCAGGCTGGAGCTCCTCCCGATGCTTTTGCTGTTCATGGGCAGAATTGGGGATTTCCTACCTATAACTGGGAGGAAATGAGCAAAGACGATTATGCTTGGTGGCGTCGTCGGCTGAATCATATGAATAATTATTTTGATGCTTATCGTATTGATCATGTGCTTGGTTTTTTCCGTATTTGGGAGATTCCGGCAGAACAGATGTATGGATTGTTGGGACATTTCAGGCCGGCGTTACCGTTGAGTGTTGAAGAAATACGATACAATGGTTTTGAAGCCGATGTTGCTCGTTATATACAACCTTTTGTCACGACTGATCGGTTAGCTCAACTAGAAGAAGTGAGCGGAAGCGGTTTAAGGTGCTTTTTTGTACCTCGTGCAGACGGAACTTTCGTTTTAAAAACTGAATATGATACGCAACATAAAATAAAAATAGCAGTACCGGAAGGTTACTTGCGGGATATCCTGATGGATGTGGTGGCTGAGGTCTTATTTGTAAACGACCCGGATATTCCTGGCTATTATCATCCACGCATTGCGGCACAGCAGACAGAAGTGTTCAAAACCTTGACATTAACAGATCAACAAGCTTTTAATCGTTTGCATGATAATTTCTTTTATGTGCGTCATAATGAGTTTTGGGCTGAAAATGCATTGGAAAAATTACCGGTAATTGTGAATGGATTGACAGGCAAAGAAGAGCATTCTATGCTTCCATGCGCTGAAGACCTTGGTATGGTGCCATCTTCTGTAAAGGGAGTTCTGGAAAAGTTGAATATACTTTCGCTTGAAATTCAGCGTATGCCCAAAAAATATGGTATTCGCTTTGGCTATTTACAGGATAATCCGTATTTGTCTGTAACCACTATTGCTACTCACGATATGGCTCCTTTGCGCTTGTGGTGGCGTGAGAATGAGGAACAGACACAGGCGTTTTGGCATGAGGTACTTGGAAGGGAAGGGCGTGCGCCAGCCGAAGCCACTACAGATGTGTGTGAACAGGTTGTAGCTATGCATTTCGATTCCCCTTCGATGTTCTGTTTATTGGCGCTACAGGATTTGTTGGCAATGGATGAAAGGTTGAGGAGTCACAATCCGGAGAGAGAACAGATAAATGTGCCGGCCAATCCCAACCAGTATTGGCAATATCGCATGCACTTGACAATAGAGGAATTGGTGGCTGCTACCTCGTTCAACGAAAAACTCCGTGCCTTAATAGCCAAAAGCGGTCGCAGACGGTAATTGGTGACAAAAAAGAATCTTTAAATTTTATTTAATCATTAATTTATGAAAAAAACTTTTTTATACACAGTAGCGGTATTATTATCGCTTGTTTTTCTACAGCCAGTAGCGGCGCAAGAACTTCCTGCTGATGCTGTTTACCCTGACTGGCAGTCGGAAATACCTTTGGCTGTGCATCCTGATACAAACTTGGTAGCTCTTTATAATAAGACTTGGGAAATTGCTTCTGGACGTGTAAGGCGTGGCCCGGAAGGATTACCGGCTTCACCTTATCTTGATGAGAACTGTTATGACGATCAAATATGGATATGGGATGGCTGTTTCATGGTGATGTTTTCGAAGTATGCTCCTAAGGCTTTTCCTGGTAAAGAAACATTGCTTAATTGTTATGTGCCTATTCATGATAATGTAAAAACTCCATTGCGCATTCATTTACGTGATAATCCTCCACTTTTTGCTTGGGTGGAGTATGAGAATTTTATATTCTCAGCTGATACAGCTCAGGTAGATTTGGTTTTGAAGCATAAGAGGTATTTGCAGAAACATTATGAGTATTTTAATACTGTTCCTAAAGGAAATGTCAATGAGAATGTGTCTCCTAATCCAATCAGGCGCAATGTGGTCCGTGATGATGCTGGTGAAATAATTGGTTATATTTGGGATGGTGGTGCAAGTGGTATGGATAATACCGTAAGGGGACGAGATGCTGGAGGATATGGTAAGGTTATGTGGGTTGATGCGATGGCTCAGCAGGCATTGTCTGCACTTTACATCTCACGCTTGTGCCAGTTGTCAGGTGATCTGACCCAAGCTGAACTTTGGCAGATTGAATATGAGCGTGTAAAACGGATTGTAAACGAACGGTATTGGGATGAAAAGGATGGTTTTTATTATGATATTTCAGTGGAGACCGGTGAGCCATGCCGCATCAAGACACCTGCTTCATTTTGGGTGATGTTGGCCGAAATACCTGATTCTGCCCGTGCAGCCAGGATGGTTAAGTTTTTGGAGAGAGAACAGTATCTGGGAGGTAAGTATCCATGGAATTCACTTTCGCGTGATGACAAGGATTTTAATTCTGCTACAGGTGATTATTGGCGTGGCGGCGTGTGGTTACCGATTGTTTATATGGGTACGAAGGCCTTGGAAAAATATGGTTATTACGCTTTGGCTGATACTTTGGCTGAACGTGTGGTGCGCCAGCAGTTGCGTACTTATCATGCGGAAACACCTCACACTATTTGGGAATGCTATAATCCTTCTGACGATACTCCCTCGACAGAGCATGGGCGGCGTGCCCGTCCCGATTTTTGCGGTTGGTCGGCTTTGGGGCCCATCTCTCTCTTTATTGAGAATATGATGGGATTCCGTAGTGCCAATGCGCACACACGCACACTTACGTGGAATTTGAAATCGCATAATGGGACACATGGATTACGTCGTTTGCGTTTTGGTGACGTAAAGACAGATGTAATTTATCTTGCTGACAAACGTAAGGTGGAAGTGACTACTTCATGTCCTTATACACTTATAGTTAATGGTAAGGCGATACGTATTAAAACAGGGACTCATCGTTATAAGGTTAAGGCAGAATGAGTTAATTTTGTGATGATAAGAAAAAGCACTTTGATGGCAATTTTGTCTTCGAAGTGCTTTTTGTGTTTATGATGAAGGGTGAGGTTTATTGTCTTTGAGAGGTATGGGATGTTATTTTTAGAGATGAAACACTCTTTTGTATTTAGATGAGCGTAAATATTTGCAATAACGAGTGATTTAGTTGTTGAAATATTGTAAATCTTTGAATCTAAGGTACTTAAAAAAAGTAGGGAGGTCAATGAAAATCACGGTTATGGCCATATAGCAGCCTTATACCATATGATTTTCATAAGTCTTTTAGATATTATGTTTGTGGTGCCACCAGGAATCGCAATTTATTTCCAAGTGGTTGAATATCATTATCTTCTAAAAGCTACTCAACGGTAATCTCCTCCGATTGCTCCACCAATGACTCGCTGTGTTCTGCGCAAGGTTGCGTGAAGGTCTCCAAGTGCAAAGGCAGTGAATTACTTTGAACTTTTATCATTATTATCTTTCAATTTTTTGATTTCCTTATCAAAATCACTTTCCAACAAATCCATTTCACGCTTGCGATAGATGGCAAACTCCTTTTCTGCCTTCTCAATCGCTTGTTTATGCGAAA
>NZ_BEWW01000025.1 GCF_002933955.1 Prevotella sp. MGM2 | reverse complement strand
TAACATTTCAGCTCTCGAATTTTAACAAATGCACCGGAATTTCGGCTTGACCCCGGAATTTCGGCTTGACCCAAGAATACCTTAAATCGGTCGAAATACAATCTAAAGCAGATGAACAAAGAAAACTTGAAATTGCAAGAGGGAATCAAATAGATAGGGTATCAAATCAAGATATATAAAATGCAAACTAAGACCTACTACCGCATACGCGAGGAGGTGCGCATGCTGTAATTTTCAGAATAAAAATTTTTCTGACTCGCACCCCTGCGCCAACGAGAGGGCGACCCGTTACCCCCGGCACCCCTTATGGGCCTGACCTCAACAATCATTCAGAACTGACAAGGCGAGGCTTCCGCATCCGTGGAGGCTTCGCTTCTTTTCTTGGAATCTCACAGCCGCAACCGCATTTCTGTTTGCCATATCAGTAGGAATTATTAACTTTGTCCTGCCAACAGAATCATGTTGGTTTATAATGCTACGGAGCGCATTGGTAAAGAGTTGCCGATGCGCTTTTCTATTGACAGACTTTTGAAAATTGACATTTGGTTGACAAAATAGCATAAAAGAAAAAGCTAACTATCTTTTATTCAGATAATTATCTTTCCTAAGAGTGGTGCCACCAGGAATCGTGATTTATTCCCAAGTAGCTGAATATCATTACTTTCTAAAAGCGACTCGACTGTAATCTCCTCCGTTTGATCCACCAATGACTTGCGTTGTTTTGCGCAAGGTTGCATGAAAGTTTCCAAGGGCAAAGGTAGTGAATTACTTTGAACTTTTATCATTATTATCTTTCAATCTTTTGATTTCCTTATCAAAATCACTTTCCAATAAATCCATTTCGCGTTTGCGATAGATGGCAAACTCCTTTTCTGCCTTCTCAATCGCTTGTTTATGCGAAA
>NZ_BEWW01000024.1 GCF_002933955.1 Prevotella sp. MGM2 | reverse complement strand
GTATTTCAGTTCCGGAATGACGACAGTAAGTGCTCCCAAGCCGTCCCACAGGTTGTCGAGGGCGAAGAGTCCTTTGCTGAGCTTGCGGGTGTTCTGGTATTCGAGCGTGACAAAAGAGCGGCCCAGTTCCACTGTCTCGCGGATGTATTCGCGGATGAATTTTTCGGAGAAGCGGAACATGTGTCCTGTAGCCAGCCGGGGTTGTCCGTCGGTTCCGAACTCCATTTCCGAACCGGGTAGGAAACGGTAGCCTCCGAGTATTTGCTCGTCTTCGGGCGACCATACGATCAGTTGGTAGTAAGGATGTTTGCAAGTGTCGAATTCGTCAAGGTCGAGTGCCAGTCCTGTGCCGCCACCGGCTGCCCGGAAAGCTATTTCGCGCAGGCGGCCAATTTCGCGTACCACGTTGGGGGCCTGCTGATAGGTTACGATGTAGATGTCGTTGTTGCTTTTGTTGGTGGAACGCAGGCGGCGTTCGGGAGTCAGTTCGGCTTTCAGCAGTTCGCGACTGACGGGTTGTATGATTTCTTCCATAAACCGGTGTTGGAAATTCTTTTTCATCGTTGCCGTGCCCGTCTCGGGTTCCGGCGTGTTTTACAATTCGTATACTTTATTCTGAATGTAGGCAGCCCATTGGGCGGGTGTTTGGGACTTGTCGAAAGTTTTCCAGGGAATGGGGCGGCCTATTTTAACGGTAAAGGTTTTGTTGCGGTTGCGGAACATTTCGTCCACGAGGAAAAGCATGGCGATGTTGAACTTTACGCCCAGTATTTTGCTGAGGTTGGCCAGCCGGTAAAACCTGGCGGAGTTGTGTCCGCCGAAGTGTATGGGAACGATGTCGCGTTGTGTTTCGATACTTTTGGTAATGAATGTCTTGGCCCATGGCAGGTCGCGTATCACGCCCTTCTGTTTGCGCGAGCACAGTCCGGCAGGAAACATGATGATGTGGTTGTCGCTGCGGAAACCGGCTTCGACCATGGCCGGGAAGCGGCGGCTCTGTGCGCCCACCTTGTTGATGGGGATGCAGAGGGGAGCCAGTCCGTGAAGGTTCATCAGGAGATCGTTTACCAGATACTTCACCCGGCCGTTGTAGTGTCCTCCGAGCAGGGCGCCGAGCGCCACGCCGTCCTGTCCTCCCAGGGGGTGGTTGCTTACGAAGGTGTAGAGGCGGCCGTTGTCGGCCGGCGGCAGATTTTCGATGCCCTTCACGTCGAGTCTCATGCCCAGAAAGTCCACGCAGTCGTTGAGCCAGGGCACACCTTGTTTATCGCCTTCCCGTTCCAGAAAGACATTTATTTCGTTCTGATGGATGATGCGTTTGAGCCATGCCACCACGAAGCGCGGCACGCGTCCGGCTTTTCGTCCGGCTTTGTTGCGGAGCACTTCGTCTATGTCAATCTTGAAGATTTTGTTTTCGTTCATGATGGTGCAAATACGCTGCAAAAATACTAAATATATTTTGGTCTTTTAGAATTTGCACATAAGTTTTTACGCATATCTCCTTGCTTTGCCTCCGCAAACTATTGTCTGAGCAACGGGGATATTTCGTTTTACGGAGACTTTTCCGCATGTGTTTTAGGGCGGCCTGTGTGCCTTTCTCTTATTTAACGTTATTAAATACATGTTCGCGTGTTTTAGGGGATTTTGTATTTTAACATTTCTTGCTTTCGGATGAAAAATGGGTTATATTTGCAGTAGCAAAGAGGGCGGTCCTGTCAGGATTGCCCTCTTTACTGTTATTTTCGATGGATGGCGAGCGAAAAATGGTGGTATTTTTTCGGAGACTCCCCGTATTGCAATTTTAATTTTGAGTATTCGTGTTAAAAATCCAATACAGGTTGTTTGAATTTCAGTATGCGGCCTTTGGTTGACGGCTTCTGAAAGGTTAGCGGAAGTTAAATGTGTTAAAACGGCATTGGCCGCAGGGCGCGCGCGATTGGTGAATAACGGTTAAAGGGAAGCCGTATTTTCTGTTGAAAATATCTTTTCTTTGTTGTGCGTCTTGTCTGATGTAAAGTGTGTTGTTGAGTTCAACATTTTGTTTTATAGAATGTTATAAATAATCCTGTTCTTGCTGGTTCTTTACACTGATGTACGGGCGAATTGTTCCTTTTTTCGGAGGCCTTCCGGCCTGTTACAGATAAAAATGTATCTTTGCAGCCACAACCGGAGCGGATTGTATTTCCGGAAAATCACCAAAAGAAAGAAAAAACATGAAACGCTTATTTTTTGTCATTACATTGATGGTCTCGGCCATGATGGGACAGGCTGCTGCCCGACAGTTGCCGCTCGACAGTTGCCGTGCGCTGGCGCTTCGCAATAATAAGGCTTTGGCCATGGAACGTTCGGCGGTTCAAAAGGCTTATTACGACCGCAAGGCGGCTCATACGAATTATCTGCCCAAGGTGTCGGCCATGGGCGGCTATATGCGTACGGGTGCTGAAATAGCCTTGTTG
>NZ_BEWW01000023.1 GCF_002933955.1 Prevotella sp. MGM2 | reverse complement strand
CACACATAGTATTTGTCTTGGTTCTTGTAGTCGTTTACACCCTTGTACCATCCATGCCCGAGTAAGTGCATGATGTCGTAACCGGCACCGGCCACGTCTGCAAGGTCAATCTCGCTGCCGTCAAGCATGAAATTGAAGTTGGCACGGCTGAGGCGGCGCAGTTCAAGACGCTGTGCTTTGGCATTGTAGTCTGCTCGGCAAGCCCATGTGTTTTCAAAGATGCGCAATGGGTGTCCCGACCGCTTATAGGCAGCGGAGAACAAAGCACCGGTGAGGTTATCGAGGTTGCCCCATTTTTCACCCGGTGCATCTACCACATCTGAACATTTCACCAATGAGAACTGCGAGTTGTAGAGGTCAAGCGCAGGGAAGTAGGCTTTAAGGCTGTTAAGACCTGCCACTCCGTCCACATCGTTATCTTCTATCAACTCTGCCAATATCCAACGACCTGTGAGGCCGGAGCATTGTTTGCCGATACCTTCAACGGTTTTGTCGGCGGCAATGTCGTTGCCGTTCTCATCGAGGCCGAAAGCATTGGTCGCTTTCAACGAGCGCAGAATTTCAACACTTGCGGTGATGTTCACATCGCGTAGGCCGATACTCTTGATATGTCCTGCTTCGGCTACGATGTTCTTAATCATAGCCATTGCATCAATCTTCGGGCAACCGCTAATCATGAGCTTGGTTACATTGCTCAGTCCTGCAATCGTCAGCCCTCCCGGATAAGAGAGATTAGGAAGATTGACAAGAGAGATTTCGGTCATGGTATCTGGCAGTTCCAACACGCTAACGGGCGATGTCTCAGCAACGGAGCAGTTTTGCAGAGGTGTTCCTGTTGCTCTGATTATCTCTAATCGAGGACAGGTGCTTGCATCAATGCTTGCTACGGTTGTGTTGCGCACATCAAGCTCTCGCAGGAACGGCAGAGAGCCGAGGGGCATTGAGCTGATAGGTACGGCGGAGCCGATTGAAACGTCTTGTCGGTTCTCGCTACCGATTACAATCTTCTCGGCGAGAGTCATTACTTGGAAGTTGAAGCTGCTGTCAAGGCTTATCTCACTAAGGTCTATCTCTGCAATTCGGTCGGCTTGGTAGATGTATAACAGAGCATACTCCGTGTGACTGAACTTGGTAAAGTAATGTTCCTGTCCTGCTTCGAGGAACACAACCTCGTCAAGTTGTCCGCTTGCATCGTGGCCGACACCAAAGTAGCCGGTCTTTGCGGCCACTATGCGGATACGTGCATTGCTGCTTGCGCACGATGTACGACCGCTCAATACTCCGCTGAAGAATTGGCCTGTTTGATAGTAGCCGTCACGGATGCGCCAACGCTGTTCAATGAACTGCGGCAGAGCTGTAAGCCCCAAACCTTGCAGAGCATAGAAGTATATATCATCGCTTTTGACAACGCTTTCAATATACTTGCGTTCTCCGTCATAGGAAGATAT
>NZ_BEWW01000022.1 GCF_002933955.1 Prevotella sp. MGM2 | reverse complement strand
CGGGCACGGCGGCAGGGGTACACTTGCCGCTGCAATCCCGGGCACAAAAAGCGACGAGATCATCTCCATACTCATCGGAGCGATGGGCAAGACCCTGAGACGAAAAGTCAGGGAGGTCACATGCGATCTGTCGTCCTCGATGATGCTGATAGCCGCCGAGGTATTCTACAACGCCCACGTCGTTAACGACCGCTTCCATGTGCAGCAGGTCTATAACGAGGCTGTCGACGAAATTCGCATAGACATCCGCCGACAGCTCATTGCCGAAGACAACAGCCGTGACAAATCAGAGCCTCCAATTACATATTCCAACGGCGAGACCATGCGCCAGATCCTTGCCCGCAGCAAGCACACCCTGATGATGTCGCAGAACAAATGGACTGACATACAGCGTCATCGCGCAAACATTCTGTTCAGACACTATCCGATACTGAAAGCTGCATACCATCTGGCTATGGAACTGCGCCAAATCTTCAACGCAAAGATATCACCCACCAAAGCAATGGGTCGGATGAACAAGTGGTATGAAAAAGTAATGGCATTGGGCAACAACAACTTCCGCTCTGTCATCAAGACGTTCAAGAACCACGCCCCGACTATCCTCAATTATTTCCGACGTCGCGCAACTAATGCCTCGGCCGAAGCATTCAACTCCAAAGTCAAAATCTTCCGTTCGCAGATGCGAGGGGTCCGTGACCGTGATTTCTTTATCTTCCGGCTCGTCAAACTCTACGCCTAAACTTTAACATTTCAGCTCTCGAATTTTAACAAATGCACCGGAATTTC
>NZ_BEWW01000021.1 GCF_002933955.1 Prevotella sp. MGM2 | reverse complement strand
ATCTTTGCCCTAGAATCAGCGGGCAACCTCAAAAGGTTGCTTTTTTTACGGCCTTTTCAACGCGAAAATAGGTTTATTGCACAAAAAAATGCAATACTTGGAATTTAAAATCCAAGTATCGGTGTAAAAATTATCCTTATTGCCGTTATCACCCAATCGGTCCGGCGCGTTACCCAACGGTTTTCCGCAGCCATAAAAGTTAAAAATGTTAATGTTTCAGGCGAGAGAGCCGGAATCCGTTTAGCTTTTATTTGCAAAAAGTTGCAACACCTTCCTTTAAAACACTCCGGACAGGACAACCCTCAAAAAAATACTTTCCGGATGAAGAAGACGGTTTCAGCCGGAAAGCAGACAGGATATATAAATGCAAGCGGGAGCACTCTGCATCAGGGTACCGCCACCAATGCCGTCAACGCTTCGAACACCTGTTGCGGCGAAGCGTCTTTCAGCAACACCCGTTTGTTGCCGTCGAGCAGATAAATGACCGGAGTGGCGGGCAGCACATAAAGTTCCTCCGTGCCTATGCGGCCCGTGTCGAAGGCTACAGTCCAGTCAGCCGGCATGTCGGCCTTGGTACGTTCCCAGGCGGCGCGGTTGCCGTCAGCATAAACGGCCAACACGGTCAGTTGTCCGTCGGCTATAAGCCGGTTCAGAAATCCGTTGCCGCTCAATGCCGCTGTCACTTCCTTGCAGTTCTCGCAGTCGGGATCGTAGAAAATCAACAGGACGAGTGGCGCCTGCGTCCCATACAGGGAGCAGCGGCGGCCATCGCGGACAATGTAAGTAAAGTCAGCAGCCCGCATACCAGGACGGTTTTTCATAACGGCTCTGAGCAGAAAGGCCGGGCGTGTTTTCTCAAACTCGTCCAGCAAAGAGGTACGGCCCAATTCCTGAAGAAAGGGAATGAAGAATTCCTCGTTGCGCATGGGCGAATTGGGGTCGTAGAGATACTTCTCGGCGATTTCCGCCAAAAGGCGGTAAGCTGCCGTGTCAGCCTCAGCCCGCCGCATCAGCTTACTGACGGCGGCTGCGCGCGCAGTTTCCGGCACGTGGGGGAAGAGAGTGAGGAAATTGGCGAAATTCTGCTCCATAAAACCGCGGTTGCGTCCGCGCAGGGTGTCGGCAAAGTCCATCGCGTCCCAAAAATGCTCAGCCACATAAGCGGCGCGCTCCTCGGCGGCTTGCAAGCCGGCCGGAACTTCGGGAAGCGGTAAATCGCCTGCCGTATCAACCGCTGCTACGGCTGATACGACAGTTTTTTCGCTGTGGTTGCCGCGGGAATTGCCGGAGCAAGCCAAAATCAGCAAAACGCCTGATAACAGTATGATGCGTCCACACATAATCAATCCACACTAAGGTTCAACATCACGGACGCAGCGGATATAAGCATTTGTTCCGCTTGCAATGCGCGTTCCTCCGTCCGAACGTGTTGCCATATAGCTTCTTTTGCTGTTATCAATAGAAAGAACTATGCCATTTCCATCGGAATCATAATATTCCAAAGTACAACTGGCAGCATAATTGCCAGCCGGTATATTAGTAAACACTCCTAAATTTCTCATAATGGCAAGTTCCTTTTGATTTGGCACTCTCCATCCTTTCTGTCCATTTGTATTAAGGCTACTACACGGCGTATTATTTTCAAAAACAGCGCTTTCTACAGCTCCATGCCAATCATAGCGGAATCTTTTAGCAGCATTACCAGTCCCTGTTGTTACTTCATTAGATCCGTTGGAATATTCAAAAGCCTTATACACCATATTATAATTAGAACTTTGATCGGCATTCCAAATATAGTGTGCAGGCAACGGACTTTCAAACTTTTCCTTTCGGATGGACAATTCATCATAATACGTCATTTTCACAGTACGCGTTGCAGCATCATGCTTATATGCCGCCGCCACTTTCTCACCATTGGTCACAGTACTCAAATTTGTACCAAGATTACGTATGCACCGCACATTCCATGGAGGATTACTGCGATGCTCCCCCCAAGCGGAAGTGGAGACACCCTCCATAGCCCACAATATAATATTATTGCTGGCATACATCAGCAAACTGGAATTCTGCCCATTATGTTCCTTACTAAACAGTTTCTTAACTCCCGCATAATCCATAACCGGATTAGAAAGAGAATTGCGGCCAAGGATCAGACGCAAATATTTTCCCGAGGCCGGCACATACCACCTGAGTTCGGAGGCATCTATTTGTCCGTCTCCGTCATTATCGCGATTACGATTCATACAGGCATTGATAGCCTCAATATAGTCTTCCGCATTACGTGAATTAGGCTTGGGATCATAATTATTATAAGTAAGACTCCCCCCATAATTAGCTAATTTAGGCAAATATGCAATACGCTCTGGAAGCGAAATGCCCTGAGCGTTAACTGCAGGTAGAGTCAGAGGCTTGGTTACATCGACAACATTATTCCATTTCTTATCTGCCGTACTTCCATTGTTACGGCCTTCCAACCAACTTCCCCAAACATTGTAACGTCCGTTACTTAAATCGCTGCCGTAGGTTGACTGCCGCAAATTGAGTCCGCGGGTTTCGTCTATGTTTTCCACACCGATGGCTGTACCTGCCGGTATGTTGCCTTCCGCTTCAGTGAGATTGTCTACAGAATAATAAGTCTGTATGGATTTCTGCGATGCGGCATATTTGGAGCGCGCATATATACTCTCCCCATCGGCTGATACAGAACGTGCCGTGCGTATCCAAAACCGGCGTTCCGGTTTGTTGACATAATTCCGCCATGAGACAGAATTAGATTCATCACCGTTGGCTGCGGTTTCATACACATACTCATTAACAAATACGGTGTACCACACCCCTTGATGGGACTGGGCGTTCTTCAAATCTGATAGTAGCATAGTCTGTCCATCGGCATTAGCGCCCTCACGGGGTTTATACTCAGCGAGGGTATTCTCGTTGTTAGTGCGGCGCAACTCTATCCAATTGGCGTATTGCTCGTTCGACAAATCACCATCTCCGTCTGTAAAGCTAACCAAATTACCATCCTCATCCCAAGCCTCTATGGTGAAACCGAACTGATCGCTTCTTCTTTCGTCATCGGTAATCTGAATGTTGAAGGCAGCGTAATGGCAGTCCAGTTCGATACTAGGATTGGTAACATCGTTGACCACCCCTTCCATGCCGGGTTGTCTTTCTTCACCATTGGCCTCCACAACGATATTCGACACATCGTTGACGGTGATATTATAATTATAATTGGTATTACGCCGGCAGTTGAAGTCCTGAGCGGTAGCGGCCGTCGCCTTCCCGTTGGCGTCTTTGTTCTCGCAATAGCCGAGATGAACGGTAAAGATAGCATTGCCGTAACGATAGGCATTTTCTCCGCTATTATTGCCAATTATGTTTCCGTCACCGTCCACATTCACCTGACCTCCGTTGCGACGGTTCACCTCGCACTGTATCTCCACGTAGGTAGCCATGTTGGCGGGCGTCCACATATCGCCGGAAAGGTTCACATAAATGCCGGTATTCCGCCCGCCGTCTCCTTTGAGTTCTTTTTCACGGTCGGTATAAGTCTGACAAGTAGTCAGTCCTGCCTGTTTGTTTTCCAGCTGCCAGAAATCGAAACTATAGGAACCATCGCTACTAGCCGTAAAATAGCGGTCATCATACAACGTGGAATTAGTATAATGCTCTTCCTTGGCGTCTTCCGTCACACGGTCGGTGGCATTGGGATAGTTACCCGACCCGCCGGCTTCACCACCCGTATTCCGCTCATAGGCATAGGCCCGCAAAGGCACATTGAAGATACGATAGCTCGTAGGGACAATGGAGACGTCAGGTCCGGGAGTCAGATTGAAGTTGACATGAGCCACCAGGCGGCGTAGGTGTATGGCGCCCGGCATGGTGTAAGACACTTCTCCGGCAGCGGGAATGAACACCGGCGTGAAGTTCTGTTCTTTCCATTCTATTTTAGGATATTCTGTCTCCGGCAGATAGCATCCCGACATGGCCAAGGGTACATCGGGAGACACGAGATTGGGGTTTTTAACGGTAATGGCGAGAAACTCTTGCCAGCTATCGGCGCTTTTCAGCAATTCGCGCAACGACTGTTCTGGGCCCGCCTCTCCGGTTTCAGGATCAATACGGCATCCCATATTGTCGATATTGGCCACAGCCACGATATAGCTGTTGCCCGACTTTGTTTCAAGATTTACAGAATGGGAGTTATGTTCATCGGCAGACAACTCCGTTATTATCTTAGCCTCGCTCGTAGGCTCTCCCGTAGCCGAGCTGTAAGTACGCACCCAAACGTTTTCCACCCGGTTCATCTGGTCTTCCGTGAGAGCGGCACGGGTTACCTGTGTCATCTGCGGCACACTGAGCTCGAACGTTACCGTTGTAGCCTCACCGCTGACGGTGAAGTCGGGGCTGACAAATGGGTCATCGGAACATCCGCCGAACATCACGACCGCAACGGACATGAGGGAGGTAAAAAACCGTATGCTGATATTTTTCAGTTTCATTGCTATATTGGTTTCCTGTATAGATAGATTCAATCAAATGATATGTCGCCGGATTCCTGTTCATCCCACGGACAAACCATGTAGGAGAGTGAGAGAGCCGAGCCGGCGCTCTTTATATTGAGACGGTAGATATGATTGCGCAGAAAATAGTCCCCCCACACCTTCTGATCGGGCGTGAGTCTAACGGTATAGCTTGCCTTTTGGGGTTCACCCACATAATGAGACGAACCGCCTTGGGCATAGTTTTCAATCTCTACTGTGAGGCTCAAACCGGTTGATGTTTCCGGAAGGTAGCAATAACCGTAATATGCTTTGCTGCCGGATGACGTCTGAAGCAATAAAGCTTCGGACGTAGGGGCAGGATCGGAAGGAATGGAAGGGACTGTGACCTGCTCATTATCACGGAAGTTTTCCGGAATAAGCAGGGCAGAACTATTATATGAAGAAGTATTTACACTGACGGAGGTGACACGCGGAAATCCAGCGGCATCCTTACCGGAAATGTCATCGGCGACTTCCAGTTTTGCTACGGAACGTAGCAGATTGATGTCATCTTTCAGGTCGTAAGGTTCGGCTTCTGTACTTTCCAGCAAAGCACTTTGAGATACGGTAAAGTCTTTGAAGCCGTACATGGGAATACCGGTACCGACACTTCCGTCCTCCGACACGGAAGGAACAAGGCCCTGACCGCCGGCAGGCATCACATAAAGAGGGTGCGCATTCTCAATCTCTAAAGCCGATATCTTTTCAGCTACGGTCTTTAAGGCATCCTGCGGCCAGTTGGCCAATACCATGATATTGAATTTCACATCACCGCCAAGAGCCGAATAGTCAAAATAAGGTTCCTTGAAGGTAGCCTTGATAATATAGCTACTATAATTATCTGCTTCCGGATCATTCTGCTTCTTTGCAATATCACTAATATCTTGCAAAATAACGCCTCCTTGAGTGAGAAGCAGTAACTTGAGCGATTGAAGGTCTACAGCATTTTCGGCCGCTGTTCCCGGCTCGTGACCTTCGATAACGGCACGCGTCTTTTTCGCAGCCTCTCTCTGTATGGCCAGGCGGAAATTCATCGTCACCTCACGGACATTTTCCACATCACAGGGAGACTCACTATCGCTAATACATCCACAGAATGCCAGCACAGAAGCAAGTAAAACCACCGGTGCCGATATTCTTTTTATGTTCAGAAGTGCGTACTTCATAATAACCTCCCTGTTAAAAGTCTGTATCCTGAGGCGGAACCACCCTCCACGAATTAACGTAGATGCCTGCGCCCATATACCATTTATTGTCTCCGTCGAGGAAGAAAGTCAGAGTGTAATCGTCCTGACGGTCGAGATACTCCTGATCAGTCATGTGACTATTATAATTTCCCTTCACCATGAGCAGATAATCTGTCAGCGGAATGCGGATAATATCAGTATCATCCGTATTGCGCCGCACCACCAAGGCCGGCCGGCGGTCGGCCATCAAACGCCCGACGGTACGTTCGGCCAACAATCCGTTGACTTCCGTCTGCACGCCGTCGTTTCCGGTTTCTGCGCGGACAAGTCCGGAATTATCCCCTTCCCTATCCGAAGCATCATTATCCTTATCGAAAGACGCAGAGACAGTGCTCTTCATCCAACCGCGATAGGTAAACTTGTCACTTCCCAAGATGTTATTGTCGTAATTCATCACGCCGTTCGTGGCTTCTATGAAGAAATCAAAATCTTCCTTATTCACCGCAGACCCGTCGAGATGCTGCAACATAACGCGTATAACGTTAGTGTTTTTCGTCAGCGGGAGCGTGGCGTCCACCCATCCGCCTTGTTCCGCTTCCTTCAGCGTCACACGCTGCATACCATGATAGAGGCGGTGCATTTCGGCATCCATGTAATCGCCGGCAGCGTCGTTTTTCTTCCTGACGCTCAGCATCAGGTCTTCCCTTACAGCTACGTTATCCGCCGCCAGAGCGAAAGTCTCGTCCTGCGGCAAGCCGCACCAGGCTATCATATCATACTCACCAGGAACTACCGGCAGTGTCATGGCATAATCTTCCGTTTTCAACTCTTCGCCCGCCCCGGCGCCGCTCCATACGAGTTTTCCCTCCGGAGTGAACAGCCACAGATTTACCGACTCCACCTCTGAAGAAAAGGCATCGGCATTCTTCATATTCCTGTCATAGCGGAACTTCACTCTAAATTCCGTTTCACAAGGTTCGAGATCCTCGTAGATGGCCTCACACGAGAAGAAAGACGCCATCAAAAGCGGGACCAGTGCATAAAGCATGCTGCGGTTCAACTTCTTTGTTAATTCCATGTGCTTCTATTGTTTTTTTGTCTTAGTTCCCGCAGAGGCGGCCAAGCCTCTGCGGGTGAGGAAGTTCCTCGCATGCGGCAGACTATGAAGGCGAAATGTATTCTCCCTCCTTCCGCCGCAGATATTTCTTAAAGATCTACATCCTGAGAACGTACCACAGCCCACTGAAGGATGTTCAGCTTATAGCTGATATAATATTCATCCTCGCCCATGGGGGGCACGATAGGCGTAGTGCGGGTGGGAAGTCCGGTTGCCAGGCCCGTAATAGAATTCACGTTAATCTGATAAACGTGGTTACGCACGATACCGAAATCACCTGTACGGGTTTTCTTCCAATCAAAATCAGAATCCGTTGTTGACAGGTCAGCGTTAGGGTTAGTATCGTTCAGATGATATCCCAAGTGCTTGATAGGGATAGAGAAGTAGGCCATTCCGTCCTCATAAGCGGTGGCAAAGCCCAAACCCTGCATCAACTGGGCGTTAACAGCGTCCACATTGTCAGCAGTGACCGCTACCCAGCCTTCAGCCCCCATGTGGCAGTATACAGTTGCGCTGTTTGCCAATTGTTCCTTATTAATCTGCAATGTCACAAAGCGGCCCGCCACGAGTTGGCCTCCTACTTCATCACGCGTAGCCTTATCGGGATGTTTCACTTCGAACAAATTATTATAGCTGTTTGCATCTTTGAGGAAAGTGCCTTGATTATCCGTAGCCAAAACAGTTTGGGAAGACAGCATCTTAGCCATCAAATCCTCTTCTGACTTATAAAGGTTATACTTGCCATTGTTCTTACCGAAAAGATAGAATGTCTTGTCAGTCAAAGCCTGTTGGGTGGCATTATCAATTACTTCATAATGGCCGACAAGCACTACCGAGGGAGCGGCAGCACGCGGATTCAAGCTATGAAGGCCATCAGTGTGAACCGTATTCTCACGAACATACTGTTTTCCACTATACGACGTAGTGTTCTCCCAATTGATTTTCACGCCATCCTTAACCACCTGATCGTAGCTATAATACTGACGTTGGTATGGCTCAATCGGCTCGCCGGCTCCTGCTTTCCCCAATGCCACAGCCTTATCCTCGATGTCATCGGAAACCCGGGGATAATCCTTAGCATAATAAGCCGGAGAACAAGCCCAGTAAGAGCGATAGTTTGCGGCATCATTCCACCAGCTGCCTAATTGGCCATTCAATTCAGATTCTGTAGGTACTCCGCTATCTCCATCTTTAGCAAATTTCTTGACCACATACATTTCGGGTTCGTCCGCATTAACCCTCCAGGCCTCAGGAATAAATTTGAGAGTATAACCCTCTACGCCTTCATAATCTGCAATAGATGAATTTCCGCTTTTGTCCTTAATTTCAAAATCCACTCTGGCGGCGAATCTCTCCACATAAATATCGATGGTAGAAGAACTGGGGTTTTCAGCCTCTGCCTGTGAAGTGTATAACTGTTCCAGTGTAATCGGCGTACCCGACATTTTGGTTGTAACATTCTTTATAGGGTCATGACCATAATAAGCGGAGTTAACCATATAGAAATTATCATTACCATTCATCAGGTTCTCACGCTTTACATTACGCCAACCTTCCAACGTTGTTCCTTCAAATATCGCATCCTCGGAGTTGGGATTGACGAAACACATCACGTAAGCCGGCATTTCCTGTCCCTTGGAAATAGAAACGGGAACTACGGCCTTGACAAATTTCTCCACAGTTTGTCCCGCACCATTATTCCATTCCAAGTTATTTCCCTGTATGCTCACGACATTAGACACACGCTCACCGTTCTTGTCATAAAACACAAAACGAACTTCCTGAACGGTATTTTCGGCATCCGTACCGGTTTCATACTTGTCATCCCCGGAAAGCGCCCGATTGGCCGGTCCGCTACCTGGATTGCACAATGCCACCTTGAGGAAGCGCACCTCATCAACAGCAGCAATCGTACCGTTGTCGGCCAAATCGTCTGAGGAACAAGAGGCAAACGCCAGTCCCATAGCCAGACCTGATAAAATTTTAAAAGTTTTCATCCTAGTAAAAATTAAAATGAATAAAAATGTTTTCTGTTTCCTTATTTTTCCTTTTCGGTCAGTTCCCTAAGTTGTGAAAGGGCTTCGCCTGCCTTTTCCACACCTTTCCGGAGAGCCTCTTCAAAGAATGTTGCGGCACGGGCGTATTCTCCTGAAAGAGCGGCGTGAACGCCACGGGCATAAACGGCCTCGGGCGAGTTGCCGGCCTTGGCCAGATAGTTGCCGGCCTTTTTCAGGTTGCGGTGGCTCATGGCCGTGTTAGCGGCATTGAGGTTGGCCGTTTCGTCATCGGGATACATGCGTACGGCAATCTCAAAGGTTTCCACATATCCTTCGCTTCCCGTCTCCATCTGCTGAGCAGCCAGATACAGTTCCTGCAGACTGAGTTTCTGCGGAGCGGTTTTCATCATCCGCATGATTTCCTCCACCTCCTTGAACTCGCGTATCTCATAACGCACGGCATAATCGGAATGGCGCAATGAAGGATAAACTTCGCGGAGCAGGAATTCGTAGGCTTCAGGATGGCGGGATTTGAGCCGCCACTCCTTGGCGTCCGGTTCTAGCTGACTGCGCACTATTTCGAGCAGCGCTTCCCGCTCATTCAGGCCGGAAGCGGCAATGTAGCGCTCCAGTCCCTGCCAGTCCTCAGGCTCATAGGCCGTAGTGATTATATCGTGCGGAAAGTCGTAAAGGCGACGCACATGCTCCTTCAGGGCGGCCGTGCGCTCGCGTGCCAGCCGTTCATTGCCGGCATACGGCCCCTCAGGAGAGGCATATCCCTTGATGGAAAGGGCCACAATACGGCAGTCGGCATCGTTCTTCACGGCATCGATGGTGTGGAGTATCTTTTGCAGCTCGGCCGCATTGTTGCGGTAGTCCGCGCGTATTGCGGTTCCGTTCAGCGGGAAGTCGATGTATGCCGATCCCTGCACCTCACGTATCTTGGGCTGCGCGGGAGGAGACACATAAAGGAAAGAGGGAACAAACTCCCGCGGCACGAGGTCGAGGCAGGCCAGCCGCTCCCTGCTCTCCGCAAGGGGGCTGCCGCAACAGCCGCTGGTTTCGCAGCCGGCACTGAGCGACGCCTTGTCCATCCACTCGCCATAAGGCATCACACTACGGTATTCCACCACCTTCACCTTGCCGCTGCGGTAAAGCTGCCGCACACCTTCGGGCATCCCGTAGCGCTGGCGCAGCAGGTAACGGTTACGGCCGGCCACCATCACTGCCGGCAGGGCCAGCGCAGTGCCGTTTCCGGTAATCGTGGGGGTAATCACCACTTCGTTGTTGCTCTTCACTTTCAGGGCGGACACGTCAACGTCCATCGACACGAAAAGCCGATCGCCGTTACGTGTCACAGCCAGGTTTCTCACCTCGGCCTTTCCGTCCATTATCGTCTGACACTTGGCGCCTCCCGCCGGTAGGAGGGCGAGAAGGAAGAAGCCAAGTATTTTTATCATATTATCCATAATCTGCATGAATTAGAATGAATATACCAGGTTAATAGCCGCTTTCGTAGGCCCGATGTAATGACCTGCCTTGTTCTTTTCGATTTTAGTGCCGCACTTGGCGCACGGGTAACTGTCGTAGCGTGTATAAACGTATCCGACGCCTATCTCGGCCTCAAGGTTCCAGCGTTTGCCCAGCATCCACGAATATCCGTAGGCAAGTCCCGCCCCGGCCATCCACCCTTGATAACGGCGGTCGGAGAGCTTGGAGAAATCGGTGCCAAGGAATGAGAAGCTGTTTTTCAGGCCGCCGATGTTATACTGCCCGCCCAGGGCATGCAAGCCCACAAAATGCCCCACAAAGCGGTCGCAGAACCAGTAGCGCGCTTCGGGCTGAACCATCCAGTGTTTCCATTTCCGGTCGTGCGAGAGTGTCCAGCCGTTGTAATAGCCCGCCACATCCAACGTCCAGCGGGGAGCCAGACCTATTTCCACGCCGGCGTTCACATTCAGGAAAGCATCGGCCAGCACATTCGTCTTAACGTTAATGTCCTGCGCCTCCGCTGTCGAACTGAACATTCCCGACAGGCTTGCCACCAGAAGTAAAATCGTTCGTTTCATCTTTTTTATCTTTGGTTTTTATTTTTTATCTCCATTATGCCTGACAACCCAACAGGGTATGGCAACGGTATTTCTCTTTGTAAGAGAAGTATCATAAAACAAATCGTATCTATCGCACTATGTGACAGAAGTTGCCGGATGTAATATGATTGCGGTTTGCTTGACAAATGTTCAACAAATCAGTAAAAAAAGATTATAGAACAAACCTTTTACCAATCTTTCATGCCACATTCAGGCAATTTTGAATATATTTGCATTTGAAATACTTCTCTTACAAAGAAAACGAAATCTTTGCGTGTTGCTTTTTCAGTTGAAGCAATGCCTTTTCTTTATGCAGCTCCTTACCGTTTGTTTTTAATTTTACATTAAGAACAGTTTCATCATCACTATACCTTCGAGGAAGCCATTTTCATATCTGCCGCTCTTAAACAGCTTTCACTCTTCTGATACTTTTCTCCCTAAGAGAAGTATTCAAGAAAGGAAAACATTCATTGTCAGGCATATAATATGCAACCAGAATCATCCCGCTGTCATGCAATAAACTCCAACTGTAAAAAAGCAAAAACAAATAATGAATGTATTCCCATATAGGAGGAATTGCACCATGTGTATTTTAACACTATTTGCTTT
>NZ_BEWW01000020.1 GCF_002933955.1 Prevotella sp. MGM2 | reverse complement strand
TGTACAACAAACTGGAAGAATATGGATTGAAGTATAAATTTCAGCAACCATAGCCGGTAATTCGCTGAATTTGTATGATTTTGATTATCAGAATTTGGTTAATTCTCAAAATAATATTATCTTCGCATTGAGCTATTTGAAATGATTGAGAATCATGCAAAATGATGAAGACAGGTGGTTTCTAAGCCATTACCTATATCTCTATTATTAGCTTATAATTTATTGATAATCAACTACACATTAGTTAGTGCAACAAATGTGAAGCTCGAGAAGATGAACCAATCGCGCACCCTTTGGAGATTTGGGGCATCTATCTGTTTTTCTATAAGCAGTTTCAGATCGTCAAGCCTCATGTGGCGGCTCTTGCGACGTGGCAACGGTGGATGGAGCCTCGCATATGGGTCACGGCGGAGCGTGCCCTGGCTGACTGCTCGCATCGTCATCTTCTTCAGACGGTACAGGTGTTCGTGAACCGATTTGGGCTTGAGTCCACGGTCTGCGCCGAGAAACACCTCGAAATCGTCATAAAAAGACCTGTCAAGCGCACGGAGCGGCACATCATCCATATCCCGTTTCCCGGTTACGAATGCAGATAGATGACGGTATGAGTTGAGATAGCTTTCGTATGATTCCTTTGTGCGGTCTACGCCCACACGCTTGTGGAATTCCTCGTTATGTTCACGGAAAAGAGCCAAAAGGGTCGATGGCTTGCGCCCGATGCCCTTCATGGCGTTCTTAACAAGCTCGGCGGTGACGAAGCCAAGGCTGCGCCTTATATCCTCGTAATGTTCGTTTATCTCAGCTGTCAGCGAGTCTATGGCGCGGTTCA
Organism: Prevotella sp. MGM2; assembly: GCF_002933955.1. Taxonomy (GTDB): domain Bacteria; phylum Bacteroidota; class Bacteroidia; order Bacteroidales; family Bacteroidaceae; genus Alloprevotella. The sequence continues at coordinate 10,443 of NZ_BEWW01000020.1, read as the reverse complement.
CGGTGACTGCATTGGCACTGCGCCCGTCCGCCCGTCCTTTTTCGGGGTTCCAGATATCCGGGTTCACAGACACTTTCGTTCCTATCTGCTCCCATTCGGCGTCTATGCTGACCTTGCACAGAAGCTGGCATGTTCCGTCCTTGCGGACTTTTGTCCGGTTGATATAGAAGAGGATGGCGAATGTGCTACGCCGTTTGGGTGTATTGTTGTCTTTATCCTTTTTCATGACTATGTGGGGTTTGGTTTATTAAATGGCGACAGTGAAGCGTGACGCTATCCGGCTGTCAAGGTTCTGTGTGTCTGTCCCGATTTTGTCATCGGTCACTTTCGCGTAAATCTGCGTCGTGGTAATCCGGTTATGGCCCAGCATACGGCTGACGGTCTCAAGAGGCACACCATGTGCAAGCGTGATCTCGGTGGCGTAGGTATGACGCCCGCAGTGATAGACCAGCCTGCGCTCTATGCCGCATATCTTGGCAATCCTTTTCAGATATGCGTTCAGGGTGGAGTTGCTGTACATCGGCAGGAGTTTCCCTTCAGGTGCCATTCCCCGGTATTTCTCGATAATTCTCAATGGCAGCTCAAGCAACGGTATCTCATATTCCACCTTCGTCTTTTTTCGCGAGGACCTGATCCAGACCGTACCGTCCTCGGCAGTTTCAAGATTATCTTCCGTCAGAAGACACATATCGCCGTATGGAATGCCTGTATAGCAGGAGAACAGGAAGAGATCGCGGACATGGTACAGACGGCTGTCGTGGAGCGGTGTCGTCATAATCCGGTGGAGTTCCTCCGAAGTAAGAAACTTCTGCTCACGCTGCGGCTTTTCTGCCTCATATCCGGCAAAAGGATCTGCGGTTATGATGCCGTCGGTGATAGCCTCCGAGACTATCATCTTCAACCGTGTTGTATGAAAGCCCACGGTGGAGGTGGCGAGTCGGCGCTGTGTACGCAGGTAGATGTCATACTTGTCTATGAAGGAACGGTCGATAGCCGTAAACGGAATATCCGACAGCTTATACTCCGTTTCCAGAAATGTTGCCAGGCATTTGTAGGTGTAATTGTATGATTTCAGTGTGCCATGAACCCGGTTCACACCGACACGCTTTGCGAAGTTCTCTATGAATGTGCTGAAATATCCCATCAGCGTTTCCTGTCCGAAAGCCATCCCCTGTATCTGGCACTTCACATCATCGGCGGTCACGCCCATGCGGACAGCCGACAGTTCCTGATAGACGGAAAGTGCGCTTGCCCTGATTTCGTCAAGCTGGCGGTTGATTTCCCTTGACGCGGCGCTCTTGCCAGTGGCACGGCCGAGCATCCATGCCTTAGGTGATGCCGAGAGTTTCGCGCTGAAAGCTGCCTCCGAGTATCTGCCTACGTTTATACGCCCCATCACCGGACACAGACCGTCATCCGACATCTCGCTCTTTTTAAGGTAGAACGAAACCTTTAATCCACTCTTTTTCATAACTCTATTCTTTGTTTACAAAATTAACTGATATAGAGTCATTTGTAGGTATGCAAAACGTAGCGGAACCACGAATAGGAATCACAGATGCCATCCCGGAGCCTATATTTCTTCACATTGCCGGGAAAAATCGCTAAATTTGCAGTAGCAAAGATGCCCGACAAGCGACTCCTGCGGCATAAAACAGGGATAACCATCCATCGGCAAAACCGTCTTCAAGACCGGGATTCCGGATAGGAAAAAGGCAACGGATAGGTAGCGATTCAATCTCCTAACCCTTCCAAAAACCGAATTTTTCGCCGAAAGCACCCTTCGGACGAACAACGCCGATCTCTCCTAACTCTCAACACATTACTTTATTCCCCATTTATTGCCATAGTCTCGCGAATTCTCATTATATTTGTGATATCGGTTTCAGCAGCTTCGTACTACGTTTCCGGTATTTCGCATCCGTTTTCCCAAAAGAGCAGGACAAAAACATCTGTCCTCAAACAAATCTTCCCATCTTACAATAACAAAAACTATGACCCACAAAGAACTTATGAAACGAGCCATCGAACTGGCTACAGAGAACGTAAGCAGGGGCGGCGGACCTTTTGGCGCTGTCATTGCCCGCAACGGAAACATCATAGCTGAAGGTGTCAACAGGGTTACGGCCAACCACGATCCTACGGCTCATGCCGAAGTACAGGCCATTCGCGCGGCAGCCTCCAAACTGGGTTCTTTCACGCTTGAAGGTTGTGACATCTATGCTTCGTGCGAACCATGCCCCATGTGCCTGGGCGCCATCTATTGGGCCAGGCTTTCGCGCCTTTTCTATGGCGGTACTCAAAAAGACGCAGCAGCTGCTGGTTTTGATGACGCCTTTATATATAAAGAACTGGAACTGCAGAAAGAAGAGCGTCGGCTACCGTCTGAACATCTGCTGCATGACGAAGCTTTGGGTGCCTTCAAGGCATGGTGCGACAACGACAAAAAAACAGCCTACTGACATGATTGACAAAGATCTAAAGACTTATATCGAATCTTCCATACTTCCTCAATATGATGCTTTTGATACGGCTCACCGTCGTAATCATGCCGAAGCTGTCATCAGACGTTGCATGGATTTGGCCGAATTTTATCCGGAAATTGACCGAAAGATGCTTTACGTGGCTGCAGCCTGCCATGACCTCGGACTTTGCCAGGGACGTGATGAGCACCATAAAAATTCCGCGCGTATCATTCGTGCCGACCGGACATTGTCCCGCTGGTTTTCCGAAACGGAAATTTCAATCATAGCTGAAGCTGCCGAAGATCATCGTGCTTCTTTGGGACATGCCCCTCGCACCCTATACGGCCGGTTGGTAGCCGAAGCTGACCGCCTAATTGATCCAGACGTTACGCTCCGACGAACGGTGCAATACGGTCTGTCGCATTATCCCGAGTTGCCACGTGAAGCTCAATACACGCGTTTTGCAACGCACCTGAAAGATAAATATGCGCCCGGAGGTTATTTGCAGTTATGGATTCCGGAGAGTCCCAATTCCGTAAGATTGGAGGAGTTGCGCCACATAATTTCCGATGAAGCGGCTCTGCGCAATCGCTTTGACCTGCTCTACGAGGAGGAAACGGCGGCTCTCTGACATTCGGGAAGGGATGTCCTGTGGATTTTCATGCGATATTGAAAGGGAGATTGCGGAATGTACATAAAAAAGTGGAAAGCCGCCCAGTGCCGCTTTCCACTTTTCATTATTGATTGTTCTCTAAAAACTTAATTATTGCTTTTCCTGATCGGGAGCCTGGTCGATAAGATCCATAAACTCATCAAGTTTCGGCGTAATGATAATCTGTGTGCGGCGGTTACGCTGCTTGCCCGTGGCTGTTGCGTTGGAGGCTATAGGATTGTACTCGCCACGGCCGGCTGCAGAAAGACGCTTGGGGTCTACGCCATACTCGTTTTGCAGAGCCTGAACCACTGATGATGCGCGTAATGCCGACAGGTCCCAATTGTTGCGGATGTTCTTCTGCGAAATGGGCACGTTGTCCGTATTACCCTCCACCAAAACGTCATAGTCTTTGTAGTCCATGATAATTTTTGCAATCTTGGAAAGGGTTTCGCCGGCACGGCTGCCTATTTCGTAAGATCCGCTCTTATAGAGCATATTATCGGCCAGTGAGATGTAGACAACACCCTTAAGCACCTGTACGTCTACGTCATTCATTTCCTCACGGGTGAGTGAACGCGTCAGTTTGTTGGTAAGGGCCTGATTGAGCGAGTCGCTCTTGTCCTTGGCCTCAACGAGTTGTTTGATGAACTTGTTGGATGCGTTGATTTCATCCACCAATTTGGAGATGTTTACATTGCCCTGTTGCACGTTGTTCTGATAAGATCCCTGCAACTGTGCGTAAGCGGCCTTCATTTCAGCGTTGCGTTTCTGCTCCTCGGCAAGGCGTTCCTCAAGGCTTTTGGCCGTGCTGGAATACTTGGCAATGCTGACTTTGGCATCATTATAGTCGTTTTGCAAGGCCGCATGCCTGTTCTGCAGGTTATCGTAGTCTGACTTCAATTCTGTGAATTGTTTTTTGCTGACGCAGCTTGTCATGGCAAATGCAGCGAGAGCGACAGCTGCAAAAGAGGTTAAATGCTTCATAATAGTTTCGTCGTTAATGTTTCCTTAATAAAGTCTTATCCGTTATTGTGTCATTTTCAACCGGAGGCGGGACATAGCCTGCCGTTGATTCTTTGAGGCGCAAGTTAAGCAAATTAATGCTAAGAGAAAAATATTTTTTGTTTTTTTATTTTTCCAAAGCCTTTAGAAACACTTTCGGGACGGTCGTTTCAAAATGGAGGGGCTGCCCTGTTACGGGATGATAGAAATTGAGGCGGAAGGCGTGAAGTGCCAGTCGTCCCACCGGATCATCGCCCTGAAGGCCATATTTTATGTCGCCGCAAACGGGATGTCCCAGGTCTTTCAGATGTACGCGTATCTGATTTTTGCGTCCTGTTTCAAGTTTGAGTTCCACGAGCGAGTGTTTCCCGTCTGTTTTCATGGTACGGAAGTGAGTAACAGCCCATTTCCCGCCACCGGGGTCTTCACGATAAGACTGCGTTATATAAGCCTTATTGTCTTTGAGCCAGCTTTGCACCTTTCCTGCCTGCTGCTCCATGCGTCCCGACACAAGTGCCATGTAGCGACGATCCGTCACTATTTCGCGCCAGTTGTGCTCCAGTGTCTGCTCGGCCTGTATGGTTTTAGCGTAAACCAAAAGACCGGATGTGTCGCGGTCCAGACGATGCACGACATGTGCCGTACAAGCCTGCTTGGAGCGGCGGAAATATTCATCGAGCACAGACTTGACGCTGAAGGCATGATGGTTGGCGGCCATGGAAAGGATGCCAACGTTTTTCTCCACCACTACGATGTAAGCGTCTTCATAGACAATCTTCACAAACTTGTTGTTGAGTTGCTGCGCCGGCTTATGTTTGGAAATGCCCACTTTCATGCCTGGTGTGAGCGCATAGTCGTGACGCGTCTGTATTTTTCCATTCACTGTGACGCCGCTTCCTGCAAGGATTGCTTTGGCCTTGTTGCGACTGATGCCGCTTTGGGCTTGCATGATGAAAGACAGGAGCGTTGTAGCCTCCCGAACGGTAAACATGATGGCTTGAGGCCTTGAATTTTTGGGCATGATGATTGGTTTTGAACTCTTTTGCGGCACAATTGCCGTTATGGCAGGCAAAGTTACTAAGTTTTTGTCAATTATGCCAACTTACACGCGAGGTAGTTTGTTACTGTTCCTGTTTCCATACCTAGTTTTACAGACATTTTTCAACGTCTTTCACTTTAACATCTTTAACTTTCCGTTACATTTCGGAGTGTTAAAATATAGGTTGTAAGTATCGGGAATTGAAAAGTCCGTATCGGATTTTTAACACAAATACTTGGAATTTGAACTGCAATACGGGGAATTTTCAAGAAAAACAGGGCGGAAAATGACTGGAATATGGCCGGAAAACACTGAAAAAGCGGGACTTCCCCGATAGAAAGCCCCGCTCCGCTATTACAAAGATACGACATTTTCCAGCGGAAAGCAAGAAATGTTAAAAACGGCAAGGAAAGTAATCAAAAGCACATTCCGCAATCCTGTCGGGGCATACGGTAGGAAAAAGGCTGACAAAAGCTATAGGACGCTCCGGCCCTCCGCATTGCGTGGCATAAGCGCGTGTCAATTACATTTGACTGATAAAATAGACTGATAGATGAGTTTTTTTCTTTAACTTTGTCCTCATATTTAATCCGTAAACCAAAAAGAAACATGGGAAAAGTATTGATTATCGGCGCCGGCGGCGTTGCTACTGTAGCTGCTCATAAGGTTGCCCAGAACACTGATGTGTTCAGCGAGATAATGATTGCCAGCCGCACAAAGTCCAAGTGCGACGCCATCGTCAAAGCCATAGGCCGCAACGACATAAAAACGGCTCAGGTAGACGCCGACAGTGTGGAACAGCTCTGCGCGCTAATGAATGAATTCAAGCCCGACCTCGTGATGAATCTAGCCCTGCCTTATCAGGATCTCACCATCATGGAAGCCTGTCTGCAATGTGGCTGTTCTTATCTTGACACCGCCAACTACGAACCGAAAGACGAGGCTCACTTCGAATATTCATGGCAATGGGCTTACAAGGAACGTTTTGAACAGGCCGGACTGACGGCCATACTCGGCTGCGGCTTCGACCCCGGCGTAACCAGCATCTACACCGCCTACGCGGCCAAACACCACTTCGACGAGATACAATATCTTGACATCGTGGACTGTAACGCCGGCGACCATCACAAAGCGTTTGCCACTAACTTCAACCCCGAAATTAACATCCGCGAAATCACTCAAAAAGGACTCTACTGGCAGGACGGACAGTGGGTGGAAACGGAACCGCTCGAAATTCATCAGCCGCTCACCTATCCCGGCATAGGTCCCAAAGAGAGCTATTTGCTCCACCACGAGGAAATAGAAAGTCTCGTGAAGAACTATCCTACCATCAAGCGTGCCCGCTTCTGGATGACTTTCGGACAGGAATATCTCACCCATTTGCGCGTCATACAGAATATCGGTATGGCCAGCATCGTGCCTATCAATTATGAGGGCAAGGAAATCGTACCGCTTCAGTTCCTCAAGGCTGTACTGCCCAACCCTCAGGACCTCGGGGAGAACTATGAGGGCGAAACAAGCATCGGCTGCCGCATACGCGGTTTGAAAGACGGCAAAGAACGTACTTACTACGTCTACAACAACTGCTCACACCGCGCCGCCTACGAGGAAACTGGCATGCAAGGCGTGAGCTATACCACAGGAGTGCCCGCATGCATCGGTGCCCGCATGTTTATGCTCGGTCTTTGGAAGCGTCCCGGCGTATGGAACGTTGAGGAATTTGATCCGGACCCCTTCATGGAAGAACTCAACAAGCAGGGATTACCTTGGCACGAAATATTCGATGGTGATCTTGAACTTTAAGAAAAACTTGCCCTATACGTTTTTGATATCTCCCGATAAAGTCAGGTAACGAAACGTAAGTGTACCCATATAAAAACGGCAGCATAGTCATTATCAAACTATGCAGCCGTTTTTTCACGTTATACGTGGCTGGCAACCACACTGCTGGCAGTGAAACGGTTATTCAAAAAAATGCGGCCGGTTACCTTTTTTTAAAAAAACTTCGTCGAATTTTTGTGTGGAATAACCATGACAGATTTCCGACCGGAACTTCGGGCCGAATGTGATACGGTTATTCACTCAAACACATGCTTGCCGAAATTCATGCCCTTCATCCGATAAAATGCCGGTTCGGCCTGCAGGCGCTTCAGGAAATCGGAATATTGCCTTAACTGCTGCGGTGTCCAGCCGGCCTCTGCTACAGCAGCCAGGCGTGGCAGGAGCAAGTACTGAACCGTAGAGGCGTCTTCCACCCATTCCGTCCAGAAATTAGCCTGCACTCCCATATATTTTGTCTGTAAGTCGGCCGGAATATCTTTCATCGGCACATAGTTATAAACGGCTTCCACCGTTTCCGTGCCATTACCTTGTGAACGCGGCTCGGTAGGCAGCGATGACTGGCGGCGATTTATATAATATGGTATCTGCGGCGACAAAATGGTTTTAAGTCCTCGCGTAGCCGCTTCTTTAGCGGCTCTGTCGGCACCGACCCACGCCATGATTGTTATGTCTTTACCCAAAGGAGCCGTATTGCCGTGAAGCACCTCGTTCCAGAATATGAGTTGGCGCTGGCGCTCGGCCGGTTGACGGGCGATATGTTCCTGCAACTGGCGGTAAAAGTTAATCTGTAAATCCCGGTAATTCTCCGATCCTATATCGTTGAGTTGTTCCCGGCAGTCGTTGTTGCGCTCCCACTTGGCTGTGGGACATTCGTCTCCTCCTAAATGTATATACCTGTAAGGGAAGATTTCTGTCAATTCATCTACGACATCTTTGGCGAACTGTACGGCACGCGGGTTGGAGACGTTGATGACATCGGCTGAAACACCTTGCCAAAGCCACACGTCGTGTCGGGTTTGAGGATCGCATGCAAGAAATTCCGGATAAGCCGCTACTGCTGCTTGTGAATGGCCGGGAATATCCACCTCGGGTACGATTTCTATGAAACGGTCGCGGGCGTATTTCACGATTTCCCGGGCATCTTCCTGTGTGTAGTAACCGCCATAGAGTTGTCCGTCAGGCTTTGTGTCGCCCCATCCCAGCACTTTGCTGCGCCGCCATGCGCCGATTTCCGTGAGCTTAGGGTATTTTTTTATTTCCAGCCGCCATCCTTGGTCTTCGGTGAGATGCCAATGGAAACGGTTCATCTTGTAGGCTGCCATGATGTCAAGTATTTTTTTTATCTCTTCCGTGCCATAGAAATGCCGTCCTTCATCGAGCATAAAGCCACGCCATTCGAAGCGGGGAGCATCGGCGATTCTCACCGAAGGTACAGACCATGCCGACACGTTGTTGTCGGGCACGCCGGCCACGACGCTCCGTGAGGGCATCAGTTGCGAAAGCGTTTGCAAGGCATAGAAAAATCCAGCCGGTCTTGAGGCCGAAATACAGATTTTACCGGCCGACACATCAAGCTTATAGGCTTCTGCCTGAAGTGTAGCGTCGAGCAGGAGCACCACCGCTGCTTTTTTTGTTTTTGAGGTCTCTTTCAGACTGATGCCGGAAGCGGCTTTAAAGTTACCGGCCCATTGTGTGAATACCATACGGACGCTGTCACCGGGATAATGGGGCAAGCAGACGCGTGTGGCGGAATTGAAATGAAACAGGCCTTCACCGACTGCCATCTGTGCCGGACGGGGAATTACGTTGAGGTCGTGAGCCTGTAATCCGGTAGCACTCACTCCCAGCAAACACAAAAAGAATGCTTTTAATTTCATGATACTGACTGAATCTATTAACAAACAGAAATATATGGTAAAAACAATCATGAGGTACCGGCTGTTTCTTACTCAGCTTACAGCCGGTACCTATCCTTGCTTTAAAGGCAAAGATACGAATAAAAAGAAAGAAAAACAGAGTATGGTTATTAAAATACGGTGCTACCGCAGAAAAAAACGGAAGCGGCATCGCAAACCGACACCACTTCCGAATTGTTTTTTGTGTGTAGTATTGTTACTGTTCCTTATAACAAAACACCTTCTGAAGTTATCTTTAAATGGGCTTCATATCCGCCACGTTTGTCCAGTTCGATGTCAAAATAATCAAGGTCAAGCATTTCCACCAAGTCACAGTCGTCTATTGCATATCCGGAATAATGGGCGGCAATATAATCCGTGACAGGTTGGGGCAGTGTGCCGTAAAAATCGGTTTCTGTACGCACCCATCTGCCTTCGGAGGTGAACCAGGCTTCGGAGGCCACCCCGTATCTGCTGAACTCTGCTTTATAAAAATCTTTCTCCCGTTCTCATCTTTCGTGAACGCCTTCTGGATATATCACGTCAAAAGCCGTTTTCACCGCCACTGGAACATCTTTTACCTCATCACCGCTGTTGTCGCACCCTGTCATCGATATTCCAAACATGAGCAGGGAAATTAAAAAGAAATGTTGTTTCATGTCGTTGTCCTCCTGTTTACAGGTCTATATCCGTTACCTGAAAATTTTTGTTGAAAGTAATTTCCACACCGTTGTCGAGATTTACTTCAAACTCTTTGCGGTCACGCTCCAGTTTGACGATGCGTCGGCCGGCGTAATGACTTTTGACGTAGCGGCTGATGGCCGCCGGAACAAGTGCAGGCGGTACTGATGATTGCTTACAGGATATTTCCTTCCATCTTCCGTCGCGGTCAAATTCCACTTTGTCGCCATTGGTGAAGACTACTTCATAGCTTTTCGATTCGGCCTTTGCCAAAGCTACTCTTCGGCCATTAAAATTCTTTTTTATCAGCTGTTGGGCAGCTACAGGCATCTGCCTCAGACGGATAGGTTTATCGTTACCAGCGTTTGCTGTACCTATAAATAAAAGGCAGACAAGGGTCAACATCCATTTTTTCATTGTCGTTTTCATAAATTCTGAGTTTTTTTGAAGTGAATAAAGCTATCATTAATTCCTGAGAGCGAAGTTAGAAAGAATCCTTGAATTTGATTGGAAAAAGCATATTAAATAAGTATTTTTGACTTCTGTTGCGAAATGGGGCATAATCAATCTACGAGTTTAAGAAATAAAAGCCAGTCTTTCCCCCTTTGCCATGCTTATGTTTTCATCTGTCTGACTTTAACGTTTTTAACTTTCTGCAACATTTTGGAGTGTTAAAACATAGGTTGTAGATATTGAAAAACAAAAAGTCCTTATTGGATTTTTCACACGAATACTTGGTATTTGAATTGCAATACGGGGAATTTTCAGGAAAAACAGGACGGAAAACGGTCGGAATATGGTTCGAAAATACTGAAAAAGCGGGACTTCCCGATGGAAAGCCCCGCTCCGCTGTTACAAAGATAC
>NZ_BEWW01000019.1 GCF_002933955.1 Prevotella sp. MGM2 | reverse complement strand
TGTACAACAAACTGGAAGAATATGGATTGAAGTATAAATTTCAGCAACCATAGCCCATAATTCGCTGAATTTAGTTACCCACAAAAGTATGTTTTTTCAAAAAATAGTATTATATTTGCATTTAGAAAAAGTGTTCTTTTGATTTAATGCAAAACGAGGTAAAATACAGAACTTCGCTTGTTTCTAAATCGTTACCCATCAAGAAACAAATCTTTGCAAACTATTCAAATTCAGCGATAAAGACAATTCGTAATGTCTTGAGCAATGGAATGAAATGTCCTTGTCGATTCCGCACTCTTTTATCATCTTTTTCAATGGTTTACAGATACTCCAATAGTTCAAATTGGGGAATACGAGTTTGTTCTCTTGGAATGGCTCGTATCGCTTGATAATCTGCAACGGAATATCCAACAACTTAACTTGGAACGGTATTTTGGTTTTGTGTCGCTTGGATAATATCCATTTCTCACCGTTTATTGCTACAATATCATCAGTGGTAAGTTCCTTAATATCCACGAATGACAAGGCTGTAAAACTTGCAAACACAAACAGGTCTCGGATATATGCCAACTTGCTATCCGTAAAATCGCGTGTCATCACCGCTTTTAATTCATCTTCGGTCAGAAACTCCCTCTCCTTAACATTGGGGCTTATGTGGAATTGAGCAAATGGGTTTCTCGGCATCAATCCGTTGTAGTGGGCACGCATAACAACACCCTTGAGCCACATACAATTTGCCCAAATACTGCCATTCTGCAAACCTCTGTCTGTTGTGAGGAATACCGCAAACTCCTTGATAAAGTCAGGAGTCAGCTCAATCATAGACATATCGTTACGCTTGTAATTCGCCTTGATGAATGCTGCGACATGGTTTCTTGCCCGTACTCTTGACATATAAGTTGCTATCACTCGGTCTGTACCTACACGCTTCTTGAATGTGGCATTATCCTTATCAAATGCGCCGAGCAGTGTTTCATATTCTGTTCCGATGCCTTGATAGGCATTGCGTACCATTTCGGCAGTTACATAGGCTTCTCTATCCGACAGGCGTTGATAGTGTTTGATGATTTGAGCCTTGATATTATCCAAAGCAAGATTGATTTCTCTTGCTTCCTCGCTCTTACCTTTGGCTCTGTTGCCTTTTACATCCCAAAGCTCTTTTGCAATGGTACGCTTACAACTGAATTGGGCTACTGAGCCGTTGATTGTCACTCGTCCCATGATGGGAACAATACCGTTTTTCTCCTTGCTTGCGTTCACGTAGAACAGCACCTTAAATGTACTTCGCATAATCCAATCTTTTTTTGGTTACAAAATTAGTTGTCAGCGAGTTATGTATTGATACGCAATATGATGCAGAACTATGAAACGTGACGACACAAAGAAAAATCTTACTCGATTTCGGGTAACGATTAGGCAACCGTTCTATTTCATTACCTTGCGTTTCTTTGCTAAATTGCTATTTCCCGTATTTCCGAGATTTTCAGCGTAATGCGTTTATTATCAGTGCAGGATGCACTATTATTCCGATTTCGGTTGATTATTCCAGCGTTTTGTAGTAACTTTGCATTTGAAAAGTAATTGTTCAACGTTTTGGTGATTATTGTCAAGCTATTTTTGATGGAGAGGATAATGACAGAGTTGAGATTGAAGAGATTGAAGAGATTGAAGAGCTCAAAGGAGATCGAGTTTCATATATACATGATAGCAACAGGTTTGGAGAAAAGATAGCAAAGCCCCTGCGAACGTTGTGTATGGAAGATAATCGTTCACTTGTCGGCAATGATAGCGTTCCATCTTTAAAACCTATAATTATAACTTATGTAGACCCATTGGCAGTTATTCCCAAATTTGTAGAATTACTTAATTCTATACCTATTATAGAAAAGGGCAATCTTACTGTTCTTGAAGTTGCGAATAAAGAGAGGTACGAAGGTCCATTACACAGAATTAATATTAAAGCTTGTGGTTGGGTAGGTAAGAAGGTCTCTAATGAACGTGCAAGATCAGTTGTTTCTTATTTCCCTGCATTTGAAAGGAAAGATTTGCGACCAAAATCAGAAGGTGATTATTTCGATGACTTCATTCCAAAGAATCCTAATACAAATGTTAAAGATTTTGCAGTATCTCTTATTCAAGGTATATTGAAGTTTTTAGACATTTGTAATATAAAAGATGGTAATAGACGTTATACTCGGAAATCATTGTTACAAGTATTAACATCCTGCCATTTAAAGGATGTTTTTCTAAACAAGATTATGTGTTGGTCTATGGATTTGGTTAAAAGCAAAATGCCTGATGACATTACAACTGTAAAAAATCAGATTTATGAATTTATTAAAAATTCGATAATGCCTATATTTGAAAAGAATGTAGTAGAAGATGCCAAAAGTTTTTTCAATACAATCGGTGAAGATAATAAAGATGTCGAAATCATCAAACATGGAAATGTCTTTCATGGTGAAGGGATAGATATTGAAGTGGCTACAGTTCATTCGGTCAAAGGTGAAACACATGCAGCTACACTTTATTTGGAAACTTCATATTTTGGTAAACATGAATCAGAGTACATTAGGGAGCAATTTAAAGGAATCCCATATACTGGAACAGATAAAAGAGTACTTCAATGTTTAAGGATAATTTATGTTGGTGCAAGTCGCCCCCGATATTTGTTATGTATGGCTATGCAGAAAGATCGTTTTGATAGTATTGACTGTCCCGCGATGAGAGATATATGGGAAGTTGTTGAGGCCTAAATACAAGCAAGAAGCTCTGAAATTGGATTATTTTAATAGTAGATAGAGAATTTGACATAAAGATGAAGGAGGCTCTGAAGGTATATTTTGCTTCGGGGGTTGAGAATCAGGTGGACTATAAGAAGTTCTACCTCTACTCCATCACCCTTTCTACAGCTATTGATAGTTCTACTGTTGCTGAAATAGAGAACCATCTTCTTTTCAATGAGGGTATTGCCACAAAGGGGCACTCTCTGACCGAACAGATGATGAACGTTAATCTGAAAGATGCTTATATTCACACTTTCAAGATAGCGTCAGAGAACCCCATATATACACCTCAGTTATTGCAATAGTTGTCCACACTCGTAATGCGTCGAACCGGTAGCGAATATTCCTCTGTTGCCGGACAGTTTAGTTCATCTAAGGGCGAGTTCTGCTTATGCAATGTTAGTGCTGGTATTGACTCAAAAAAGGTACGGGTGAGATAAAGTGGATCTCTGCCGAGGTGATAAATAAAAACCGACAGCTTATAGAAGCTGCCGGCATTGATATTATGTCATCCTCAGGGATTTTTATAGTTTAATTTGGTGGGTGCTTGATTGAATTATTCGAACTTTAATTTAGTGTTATGTAAGCCAACTTTATCAAGTTCCGCATCAACTTCGGTTAGAAGATGTTTGACAGTGCTTCCCTTTGGATTTTCATTTAAATCACATAGATACAATAAGTCTCTCAGTAGATTGCGAAGATTTATCACCTCTCGGGCTGCCTCGAATAAAGAATCATCATCTGGTATAACAATTGATCGCACATTGGCTAAGAATTTTTTAATAGTATTTTTCGCTTTGATAACAAGCATATCGAAACTGCCATTTAATGAATAAAGCACACCCGGAAGAATCCTTCTCAACTGAACTGCGTTATCAGCACTTATACTTTTTGCGTAAATACCTTCGATAACGTAGTCGCTTATTGTTTTACACGATAAGAACCCATGTTCAATTAGAGGTTTAATAACTTTCTCAACAAAATCTATTTTAGATTTTAGTCGGTTAGACTTAACCGATTGAGGAATAAACTTTTAGCGAATTATTTGAAAAGTGGCGGTAACGAGTTAGCAACCGTGCGAATTTCAGCGTTTTGCGTTGCTATGCTGTCAAATAACTCTTTCATCTGCAAATATAGGGATTTTTTTCAAAAGTACGAACTATCGGCGGCAGTTTTATAAAATCGACTGGCGAAAAAACAAATAGAATTTTCCAAAATAGCTTGGGATAAGCCATTAACGAAATACTTTCTTTTAAGAGCACAGTGGTTTACCCAATAAAATTATATACCTTTGTGACAAGTTAAAGAAGATGTCGCAATGAATCGGATAAAAGAAGCATTGATTGAGGCGGGGATTAGTCAAACTGAATTGGCTAAACGGCTTGGCAAAGGTTTTAATATGGTCAATCTATACGCCACGAATAAAGTGCAACCGCCTATACCCGTACTATACAGGATAGCGGAAATACTGAATGTGGACGTGCGTACACTTCTTGTACCTAACGAAATAAAAAAATAGACATATGGCAAATACTAATCTAAAAGAAGCTAAGGCGGCTAAGAATGATGAGTTCTATACGCAATTTCATGACATAGAGATTGAAATGAATGCCTATCTTGAATATGACCCGGACGTGTTTAGAGGAAAGACTGTATTGCTTCCTTGTGATGACCCCGAATGGAGCAACTTTACCCGATACTTTGCTGCCAAGTTTGATGAGTTAGGCTTGAAAAAACTGATTTCTACGAGTTATGCACCGGATAGCAAAAAATACAAAACACCTTATCAGCCCTCTTTGTTTGAGCAAGAAGCGCCTCAATTCGACCCGTCCAAGGCACAGGTGAAAGGTAAAATATTCATCTTGGAACGAGACAAAAGCGGGGACGGACGTATCAATATTGATGACCTCGAATGGAAGTATATGGATGGTGACGGGGATTTCCGAAGCAAAGAAGTTACCGAACTTCGTAATGAAGCGGATTTTATCATCACCAATCCTCCGTTCTCCCTCTTTCGTGAGTTCTTGGCTTGGATTGTGGAAGGAAAGAAACAATTTGCAGTCATAGGCAATAAAAACTGCATTACTTATAAGGAGGTATTTCCTTTGATAAAAAACAACAAGATGTGGCTTGGAAAGACACCTATGAGTGTTGATTTGTTATTTGAAGTCCCAGATACAGACCAACTTACGAATGGTAAGAAATTAGGCTCAGGATATAGAATAATAGATGGAAAGATTTTAGCTCGTTCGCAGTCTGTATGGCTAACCAATATTGACCACGGTCGTCGGCATCAGCCACTTGCACTGATGAGCATGGCAGATAACCTACGCTTTTCCAAGCATAAGGAACTGAAAGGCAAAACCGCCTATGACCGTTATGACAATTATGATGCCATTGAAGTGCCTTTTACGGATGCTATTCCGTCAGATTATGACGGTGTGATGGGCGTTCCTATTTCCTTTTTGGATAAGTATTGTCCGGAGCAATTTGAAATCTTAGGGATGTGCGAGAATGAGGACTTATACACAATGAAAACCCGTGTTTATACCACATACGAATGTAAAACCGCCTATTTGAAAAAGTTTGGAAAGGTTGGTACATACGACTTAAATGCCAGTGGAGTAATCATAAGAAACGGTATTCAAGAAAAAGTCTATCAACGCATTCTAATTATCAACCGTAAGTTTGCGCCTAATAGCTAATCTGCAATACATTCGATTGTAGTCGGTTCCCATCTTAATGTAAAAAGCGGGACCACCTTGTTTCTCTTTCGGAAGATTATCGGGCTTCTTGATACCAAGTTCCAAACTAATCCCTAAGATTTCAACTTCCTATACTGAATAAATAATCTTTTAAACATCTCAACATTATGAATATAAGCACTTCTTCCATATACTCCATTAGGGTCTTGGTCTATACCACGATTACAACCTAAGATTTCAACTTAAAAATAAAGACAAAAATATAATATTATGACTCAGCATAATGCCATCAAACTTTTTGAAACCAAGAAAGTTCGTACCATTTGGGATGACAAAGAAGAAAAATGGTACTTTTCCATAGTGGATGTGGTGGCTGTCCTAACCGATAGCCCTAATCCTCGTAAGTATTGGAGTGTCTTGAAAACACGTTTAAAAAAAGAAGGGAGTGAGTTGACTACAAATTGTAGTCAACTGAAAATGAAATCGGCTGATGGAAAGATGTATTTAACCGATGTCGCAGATACTCAGCAGCTTCTCCGTTTGATTCAGTCTATTCCATCGCCCAAAGCAGAACCGTTCAAGCAGTGGATGGCACAAGTGGCAACTGAACGTCTTAACCAAATGCAAGACCCCGAACTCTCTATCAATCAAGCACTGGTGGACTATAAGCGGTTGGGGTATTCGGATAATTGGATTAATCAGCGTCTCAAATCCATAGAGATTCGTAAAGACCTCACGGATGAATGGAAGCGGCACGGATTGCAAGAGGGGGTGCAGTTTGCTACGCTGACCGATATTATTTATCAGACTTGGAGTGACATGACCGCCAAGGAATATAAGCAGTTCAAAGGTCTGAAAAAAGAGAACTTACGTGATAATATGACCAATAAGGAATTGGTGCTAAATATGTTGGCGGAACTTTCCACCAAAGAAATATCTGAAAGTAAAAATCCGGAGACATTTCGGGAACACATGGATGTGGCGGAAGCCGGTGGTGAGATTGCCCGCAATGCCCGTATGGAGTTGGAAGCCAAGACGGGCAAGGCAGTCATCAGTCCGCTGAACGCCAAGACAGGCATTGCGCTCAATTCATCTCCGGAAGAAGAAGACACAAAAGAATAATCCTAAAAAGTGAATCAATATCATGGAGACAACATTGCATACAGAATGGACTGTCGAAGACATCTGTAAGGGATTTACCTACAACGAATTGGAAGGTAAAGGTCTGTTTGGATTGGACGGGCGGCTCACTATCCAACCCGAGTATCAACGCCATTACATCTACAACGATGGGAAACGTGATGTAGCGGTAATAGAATCCCTGCTGAAAGGCTATCCCATCGGACTAATCTATTTCAACCGGACTGTGGACGGACGATTTGAAGTACTTGACGGGCAGCAACGCATCACTTCTATCGGGCGGTTTGTTACAGGGAAATTCGCCATCAAGGATGAAGCGGATAACGTGCAGTATTTCTCGGGATTACCCGAAGAGCAGCAACAAAAGATTATGCAATCCTCTCTGCTGGTATATGAATGCGAGGGTGAAGAAAAGGAAATAAAGGAGTGGTTCAAGACCATCAATATTGTGGGCATTCCGCTCAAGGAGCAGGAATTGCTCAATGCCATTTATTCGGGCGAGTTCGTGAACGCAGCCAAGCGGGTGTTCAGTAATTCCCAAAATGCGGAAATACAGAAATGGAGTCATTATATCAAGGGAGATGTGAAACGGCAGGATTATCTGGCAGAAGCCCTCCGGTGGATTTGCGACAGTAAGGGGATGAGCATTGATGCCTATATGAGCATACACCGTCACGAGCCTTCCACGGGAGAATTGGAAAGTTATTTCCGTTCTGTGATTGACTGGGTATCGGCTACCTTTACTATGGTAGAGCGTGACATGTGCGGCTTGGAATGGGGACGGCTGTATGAAACGTACCATGCCACCCCTTATAGCACCGTCCATGTCGCGGAACGGGTAAAAGCCTTGCAAGCGGATGAAAGCGTGCGGTGTCCCCGAAATATTTACGAATATGTACTGGGTGGAGAAGAGGATAAAAAACTGCTTGACATCCGTATCTTTGAAGAATCAACCAAGCGGGCTGCTTACAAGCGTCAGACCGAAGCGGCTGAGAAACAAGGAATTTCCAATTGTCCGCTCTGTGCGTTGGGGAATAATGCCAACAAGACCCGTATTTACAAACTTTCGGAAATGGATGCCGACCATGTGACTGCATGGAGCAAGGGAGGGGCAACCAGCATGGAAAATTGTGAGATGCTTTGTAAAACCCATAATCGTTCAAAGGGAAATCGGTGAAAGTGTGTTATTTTGAGAGAGTTAAATCAATTAATTCTCTCAAAATATGAACAATAAAAAAACATTTCACGAAGTTTCCGAGATTTGGTGTGATGCAAAGCGTCCGATAGTGAAGCATTCCACCCTATGTGCTTATCAGCTTACGTTACAGACACACCTATTGCCACGATTTGGCGCTGCGGAAAATATAACAGAGAAGGATGTCCAGCAGTTTGTGATAGACAAATGTACTTCCGGATTAGCAAGAAAAACAGTCCGGGATATAGTGGCAGTGCTCAAATCTGTTATCAAATACGGGAATAAGCACGGGATTTTCCATTTTGAAGAATGGGAAATCGAATATCCTACCCAAACAGAAAACAAACTGCCGCCCACATTGTCATTAAATCATCAGCGTATATTGATGCGTCACTTGCTGGAACAGCCCACTCCACAAAATATAGGTGTACTGTTGGCTCTCTGTACCGGAATGAGAATCGGTGAGGTTTGTGCTTTGAAATGGGAAGATGTGGATTTTGCACAAAAGACAGTCATCGTGAAGCATACTGTAGGCAGAATATATAACTGTGAGTTGAAATCTACAGAAAGGGTTCACTCTTCCCCAAAAACCAAGAATTCCTATCGTGAGATTCCTATATCCAAACAGCTTCTCCAAGCATTGAAAATGATAAGGAAACAATCTCAATCCCCATACGTGGTAGGCACTTCCACACAATCTAAAGAGCCCCGTTCTTATCGTGATTATTTTGGCAGGTTGCTAAAACGATTGGATATTCCCCACTTGGTCTTTCATGGACTTAGGCATACATTTGCGACCCGATGTATTGAAAGCCAGTGTGATTATAAAACTGTCAGTGTCATACTCGGTCACTCAAATGTGGCAACGACACTTAATCTGTACGTTCATCCTAATCTCAATCAAAAGAAACGGTGTATTGACCGTATGAGTAATTTCTTGGGAATAACATGAGTTGGTCTTGGACTCTATATACATGGGGGGACAAAAAATGTCCTCCATGTATGTGATGCGCATGATTGACTATAGCTTGAAGCCTTTATTCTTTTTCTGAATAGGCTTCCAACCGACATTCTGTTGTAATCGTTCAAATTGTTTCTTGAACCATTCCCCGATATGCAGTCCGTCAATGGCAAGTATCAGCTTTCCATTGTTTGTACCAACTTTGGCAGTAACATCATTCGTCTTGAACTTACGCCTATGCTCATCGGAATAGAGTTCGCCGTTGTACGGCAATGGCTTGCCTGTCATTAAATGGGCGGTCTGTTCATGGGTAAAACCGACAGCAAGGCACAATTTCTCAATACGGAGCATAGCACGAAACCAAGGAAACCATTCTGTGGCTTTTATCAACAAGGCGTTAAGCCTTGATACTTCCGTTTGATGTTTTGTTACCGTCTCGTTCTTTTCCAGCAAGTGCCGTTGCTGCATTTCCAGCACTTGGCGGCTGTGGTCTGCCCGTATGGTCTGTATCTCGGCTTGCAGGGCTTCGATGGTCTCCTCGTGTGTGGCTACCTTCCTATGCAGGGCGGTGTTCTCCCTCTCCAGTGTCTTGACCTTGTTGCTCCCGAAAAGAGAACCGACACTCTCGGCGATGTTGGCGGCTGCGGTCGTGGCTGCCCCTTTCAGCCGTTCGGTCTGTATCTCTTTTTTCGCCCGTTCAAGCTCTTCCCGTGCCGTTTCTTTCCGTTCCTGCAATTCCACCACTTCCGTTTTCAGTTCCTCCGTTTGTCGCTTTATGTCACGGTAATATTGCTGCGTGGAAACGTGCCTCGCTTCCGAACCGTCCACGCCCCGTTGTAAACCGTATTTTTTCATCGCAACAGCGTAGCTGTCTTGATAGGCTTTCAGTTTCAAGCGGTTCATGATGTCATCGGCGCACAGCCTCACGGTGTCGGTCGGCTTCTTGCGGTAGCGTTTCTTCGCCTGCTCCTCCCTTTTCTTCCGCTTGCGTTCCCCCTTGACTATCGGCACAAGTGTGACGTGCATGTGCGGTGTTTTCTCGTCCAAGTGCAGGTGAGCCGCCACGATGTTCTCCTTCCCGAACGTGTCGGCAAAATATTTGAGGTTGTCGGCGCAC
Source organism: Prevotella sp. MGM2 (assembly GCF_002933955.1). Lineage (GTDB taxonomy): Bacteria > Bacteroidota > Bacteroidia > Bacteroidales > Bacteroidaceae > Alloprevotella. The sequence goes on along the minus strand of NZ_BEWW01000019.1, from coordinate 6,901 downwards.
CACTCGTCCAGCCGTCCCTCCCGTTCGATGCGTTCCATGTCTTCGGGTGTTGCCGACACGTTGATGCGGATTGCCCGCACTTGGTTACTTCCGATTTTGCGTGTCAGTCCCGCTTCTTCCAGCCTCCTTTGGATAGCCGCCGAACGGTCTTTCACTCCTTCGGGATATTCGATGAGTTTTCGGTTTAGATGCGTGCGTGTGGGGTCAGCGTTCTTGGGTATGATGAAACGCTCTATGTGGGCGGTCGTCCCGCTGTCGGAACCGTGCGCCTTTTCCATGTGTAAAACTACGAAACCCATATATTCTTCCTTTCTTTTTTGGCTTGTGTAACAATGATTTTTTTGTATCTTCGGGGGCGGCAAATGCCGTCCCCGATGGGGTGTGCAGAGGGGCTTGCCCCTTGCCTTATTGGGGAATTTTCAGCGATACGTAGTATTGCGGCTCGGAAAATTCCCTAATAAGCTATGGTATTTTCTGCCGTAAATACACTGCCGCCTGCTTGCCCGTAACCTCACCTTATTTTTTCCCTTTCGGTCGGTGGGTGGCGGGGCGGTCGTTTCCGTTTTCAAAGGCTTCTCTTGCATGGGGCGGTCGGATACAAGGTTTTCCCGATAAATACGCTCGCAGCGAAGCGAGAGGAAGATTTATCGGGAAACGGCGCAGCCGCCCGACCTTTTAGCCGACATGAAGCCCCGTGCTTGCTTTGCCTTTGTAAACGGGAATGATTGCTCCGCTTTACTGTGTTCGGAAAATCGAATCTGCGTATCTGCACATAGTCGGTTGTTAATGGATTGACTGACTTACAGATTCAATGATTCCAATACGACAGTACGACACGACTTCATGACAACATGACTGCTTGACTGCCGACATTCAGCGAAAGAAAAATCATGCTGTTTTCTTTTCGCCCGTGCATAATCCTTTCCAACAACACTTTGCGGACTTTCGCCGCCCCGAACGATTCGATACGGAAAGAGAGGGCGGCTATCGTTTCGAGGTTGTAAACCTCTATGCTGTATTTGTCCGATAGGCGGATAATGCGCTTTATGTCATATACGCTCAAAACTCCGCTTTTGCAGAGAGCCTTTATCTCTGCCCGAACCGTCGGGGCGATAACCCCGAACAGTTCGCAGATTTCCCACTCGGTCATGGCGGTTGCGCCTATATCGGTCGGCAGAAAAATATTGCCCTGCCCGTCCATCGTGATAATATTCCTTTCTTCTTTCATCGGTATGCTGTTTTAAGGTGACTAAATGGCTCGGCAGATATTCTTCTCCATCTCCTCCAGCTTGTGCGACAAGGTTTCCATGTCCTGACTTATCTTCTGGGCGGTGATTTTTGCGTAAATCTGGGTGGTCTTTATGTTGGTGTGACCGAGAAGCCTGCTGACGGTTTCAATGGGTACACCGTTGGATAAAAGTACGGTCGTGGCGTTCGTGTGGCGTGCCACGTGATAGGTCAAGCGCACCTTGAAACCGCACTGTCTGCCTATCTCTTTGAGTATCTTGTTGCAGCTTCCGTTACTCGGAACGGGGAAAACATGACCGTCCCTTGCCAGCCCCTTGTATTTCTCTATGATACGCTTGGGAACGTCCAAAAGACGGATGTTTGATTCGGTGTTGGTTTTCTTTCTTCGGGTGATTATCCAAAGGTTGCCGTCAAAGAATGTTTGCAGGCGGTCGGTGGTGAGGTTCTTCACGTCCGAATACGCCAAACCCGTGAAAACAGAAAAGACGAACAAGTCCCGTACAAGTTCATGGTAAGTGTTCTTCATCGGTGCGTCCATGAGCGTCTGTATCTCCTTTTGGGTAAGGTAGCCCCTATCCACGCTTTCGGGTGAGTTGATGTACCCTGCAAAGGGGTTGAACGGCAAACGCCCGTCATTCCTCGCTATTGAAATAATATGCTTTAGCACAATCATGTAGCCCCACACGGTATTGGTACGGCATTTCTTCTCCGTGCGCAGGAAATACTCGAAGTCGTTGATGAACGTGAGGTTGAGTTCCTTTAACGGAATATCCTCACGCTTGTAGGTATGGGGCAGGAACTCCCGAATATGGTTACAGACCGTCCGATAACGGGTGAATGTCCCCTGCGCCCTGCTGTGCCCGACTTTCTTGGCAAACTCGGCATTGTGCTGTTCGAACAGTTTCAGCAAGGTTTCCTGCTTGACACCGATACCGAGATAGGCATCTTTCAACTTGGCGGCGGTAACATACCCGTCCGTCTGCATCAGCTCTTGATAGCGGCGGTTTACCTCCACACGAATTTTATCAACGGCAAGATTGATTCTCTGCGCTTCGGCGCTCTTGCCCGAAGCACGGTTGTTCTTCACGTCCCACAGTCGTGGGGGAACGTCCATCTTGCAACTGAACTGTTTAATCTCGCCGTCCACCGTGATACGGCACATCAGAGGCAGGTTGCCGTTCGGCTTCTCGCTGCCTTTCTTCACGTAAAATAATACCTTGAATGTACTTCGCATACTCACTCCTTTTTTTGGTCACAAAATTAGTTATTAGTGAGTTACCGACAGTTATGCAAATCGACGCAAATTACAGAAATAGAGCCATTTAGCAAGAAATCTGCACCCGTTACGGGAGTAATGAAGTGGTAACTGAACTCTTACACTGTTTGGCTTCATGTTGGCTTTTCGTTGGCTTTACTCAATAGAAAAACAAAGCGTAACGAACGCTGTATCAGTCAATTCACTACGCTTTGCTCAAATTTACTTTTTCGCTATGTGTTTATTTTATATTCAATTATGTAAGGGTCCTGTAATAGCGTAACCAGCTCTTTAAGGATATCATCGCTCGACTTATTTTCGTATACATCAATCAGACGTGAATAAAAAAGATTCATATCTGCTATTCTATCTTGTAATCCCCATGCCAGCTTGCAAACATGTATTAACTCATTTTTATTACTTATTTTATTTAATGCACCAGCTGCATCGAACTCTGAGTTGCGTGAATAATACACTAAGAGTAATGCTCCTAATGCTCTGCACCATTCCTCATCATCTTTCAGAAGGATGTCCATTATTTTATAGTCATCACAATATGATGCTTGCAATAACAATGCGTTTAGAAGCACTGTCGTAGCCTTAAACACTGGCGTGATCTGTTTATCATACCGTATAGTAACAAGTGTTCTTCTTAACTGTTTCAGAACGTCTATGGCTTCTTCTGGCGATGTTTTTGAAAGTATCTGACAAGCATAATATTGTCCCCATACCCTGAAAGTATCTGTGTCAATCCCGGCATATTCTAATATATATATATTATAGCGGGATACAATCTCGTTGAAGCTAAGTTCCACCAGATAGCTCGGATTTCTATAGCCATAACCGAAATGGGGACATCCGATAAAGCCGACAGGATATTGTGAATAATGTTTAGCTAATATAAAGTCTTTTAAGATGGCAATCCATTCATTATTGTTTTTAATAATTATAGCTGCATTTTGAATAATGTTATAGTTCTCCGAATCGGGAATACACGCAAGACCATAGCCAAAAGTTGAAATCTTTGGGATTGTGTTCCAGCCAAAAATATCCTCTAATATCAGTCTTGTATCTATCTCGGATTCTTTCCCGATCCGGCTGCATAACCAATTATAAAATCCAGGGTCGGCAATTTCAGAGACGTCTTCACTAGGTAGTTCTTTTTGTTCTCTATAATCATAGATGGTTTCTATGCTGTTCTTATCCAATAGCTCAGTAAGATGAATTCTCAACTTATTGTAAGCATTATCTCCAATTTGTGTAACCAGAAGAGGTTGCTTAGTAGTTGCACCCTGAATGGAATTGGAAAGAGTATATGCCTCTGATTTTCCGTTAGGGTAGGTAAAAAGAATGTACCTGTCATGCAATTTATTATCTGAAACAGGAATGTCTTTGACAATAAGTTTCATCCTATTGAATAGAGTAGGGTTTTGGAGAATACATAACTGTATTGTTTTTTTTCTTTCCGGCATATCATTTTCCGGCACTATGGCATCACTCCCATCAGAATTAGTCTTCAGGTGAGTCTGTGTAAGAACAGTATATTCGCTCTCAGTGTCTGCCGAAGCTAAAAAGAACAAAGCCACATCTTCAAAATAAGGGTCTTGCAAAAAAACATCAGTAGCCCCCTTTGCCTTACGTTTAAACCATTCTAGGAAACTAAGCATTCCGTTTTCCATTGTATCATATTTCCAACCTTTAGGGAAATATTCATCATTTGATTTTATGACTTGATGAATCCTCTTTTTGCGTGTTTTCCATTGACAGCAAGTGTGGTCTTTTATAATATGTTCAATAGAAGACTTACGTTCTATCACCCCGGCCTTTTCCACAATTGCTTTTTGCTTTTCATTGGCATTTTCCTTAATTTTTCAAGCCATACGGTGTCGACGTTGATTCTCTCCCCACAAATCTCTGTATTGATAAGTATTTGCTGAATATAGTGGTAAGTAGCTTTATGGATAAGTATTGAAGCATTATCTTTAAAGCCCCAGACTTTGATTTCTGTTGTTTCAGGCGGATATTGTGATTCAAAAGATAATGACGATGTTATGCCCTGTTCTGTTTTTATATTTTTCAGTTGATCTGCAATGACCTTTCCTCCTACTGTTATCCTTGCATTAACGAAAATACTTTCATATTTGTCGGATAGTTCAGACAGGACATTTACCCGTAGCACAAATGGAGTACCCTTTGTCAGGGATGATTCCACCAGCATTTTCCAATTTTCGTTTCTTGCTGGCGCCACTATTATATCTAAGTTCCCAATTTTTTCCTGTATTATGTTCTCGGGGAAATGAGTTTTTTTGGACACAGCCGAGGTTAAGACTGCTAATACATCATCTTTTTTATCCGGATCAATGCCTTCAACATCAAATAGCTGAAGAGGTTCCAGCATCCAAGCAACTCTTGTATAATTAATCTGATAAGAGGCGACGTTATCCTCAAACCATGGTATGTTCACATATTTCTGGGAGTAGACTACATCATAACTCATTTTCGAAGTGTCAACGTTCCATTTTGCTAATGACGACTTAAAAGAAATACCCTCCAGCAAGTCGTTATATATAGAAACAATTACATCTGTTTCCAGAGCTATTAGAATAGCAGCTAAGGAACATTTTTTACCGAATGAGCCTAATTTTGTAAATTGAGAAATAACCGGCTCGGTCATTCCGCTTACAAATGGCGTGGCAATGCCATACGCTATTTTGTATTTACAGTCTTTTTGACCGTTCCCAATTCGAAGAACGTAAAGACGTAATATCATGTAATCGCTATCTATCATAGTATGTAAGTTATAAGTTCCATTACTGTCCCATTAAAATCGAAAAAGAGCTCAATGGGCTAATTAATATAATTTTTAACAGCTCCCATTTTATAGGACACTAGTGATCATGAAAGTATATGAAGAACTATTGAATTTTGTCACCATCGTAATTATTGCCACAGGAATAAGACAGCTACATATCCTCTAAAGTAAACAAACGTGTTTCTATCTTATACTTTGATAGAATGCTTGTTTTGATGCTATCTACTTTCTCCATGAAGGCTTTGTGGTCGTAGTTGCGTTGCTGGCGCTTTACTTCGGCTACAAGGGCTGTTTTTCCATCGATTGAAAGAGCCACGATGTCTATCTCGTTGGCTTCCTTTCCCTTCTTGCGTTCCCACCATGAGCCTATATCGGAATATTGATGGCTTTCCATCATTTTCAGACGGAACCATTTTTCAAGTGCAAGACCTGAGAAGGTCGGATAATCTGAGAAGACGATCTGACGCAGATATTCAAAGTTGTTAAGCTCCATCAATGTCTGGTTACGGTCAAAATAGTTAAACCAGAAACGAAGGAAGTTATCGTTGATCTCATACTGAACATTCTGCGAACGAGGCTTAGACAATATAGGGCGCACTCGCTTGATGAGCGAGTAATCCTCAATCAGCCTTTTCAGATGTCCGGCTACTGTAACTCCTCCCAACGAGCTTTCGATTGCACCCTGAGTGTTGATACCGGAAGCTATGCAGCTCAATACTGAGAAATACAATCCGTAATCCTTACCGAATTCCTCAATCAACAGATTACGCCCTTCGTTTACGAACAGGGAGTTTTCCCGAACGACATAATCAAACATTCCCTCGATTGATAGATCGGTGTCGTCACACAACAACTCAATATATTTCGGCACTCCTCCTGTGATGGTGTATAATGCAAGCAATTCATCGTTGGTATAGTCCGGGCGGAAATCCTGCATGATTTCCTTCATAGTTTCAGTACCGAATCCTGAGAGACATATCATGGCATCAGCTCTGCCAAAGAGTGGTTCGTGGTAATTTTCAAAGATCTTGTGCATCATTGAATACACGGATCCCATGAGAAGCAAATTGACATGAGTATCGTTTCGGTAATAATCCCAGATATTCTGCATGTCACTGTAAACCGATGGATTGATATTGAAAAACTCCTGAAATTCATCAATAATCAGGTTGAACTTGCTAGCCTTCGCAAGCTCCATCAACATCTGGAACAACGACTTGAACGACTTTATCTCAGAAGGCACATAACAATCAAGAGACGATGAAATCAGTCCGGCAAACTCTTCGCACAATGCAGCCTCGTTTTTTCTGCTTACGAATAGATATACAGTAGGATATTCGCCCTGCGTTGCACGCAGAGCAAGCGAAGTCTTGCCGATGCGACGTCGACCGGTTATGACAGTCATCCTCGACCGAGAGTCAAAGGCTCGTCCTTGGATACGTCGCAGCTCCTCTATTTCTTTTGTCCGATTATAGAATTTCATATTTTATTACCGTCGTAATTATTACCACGGTGACAAAAATACTAAAAAAATACGGGTCAAGCCGAAATTCCGGTGCATGTGTTAAAATTCGAGAGCTGAAATG
>NZ_BEWW01000018.1 GCF_002933955.1 Prevotella sp. MGM2 | reverse complement strand
GTTGTAAGTAGTGCAGAAGAAAAAGTCCGTATCGGAATTTTAACACGTATACGGGGATTTTGAATTCGAATACGGGGATTTTCGGGAAGAAATACGCCGGTTTTCTCTTTGATTCCGGCTGAAAAACAATGAAAAAGCGGGACTTTCCGTGAAGAGGTCCCGCCCCGCTGTTACAAAGATACGACATTTTCCGGCGGAAAGCAAATTGTGTTAAAAATGCCGGCATGCTTTCTCAAGCCATACTATCCATAACGGCCCGAACCTTTATGGCTGTTGCCCGATGCAAGAAAACGATACCATGAATCTCAGGAAAATTCAGTAGCACAATCTGCCGAAGAATACCGCTAAAACGCATGTAACAAAGCGATTCATCTGAAAGGAAACACGGCTGCAAACGTATTATGCCGCCATCCTTTCAGCGAAAAGAAACGTTAAACTGGGCACTCTTTTTCAGGTTTTTGCAAATAAAATCTTAATTTTGAATGTTCTTTCACTCCGAAAACCGGTCGGAAGACACTGTTCTCAGCCAAGAAATCATTAACAACATAACTATTCCCATCATGAAGAAACTGATGACCCTCCTGTTGCTCTTCATCGCAACCATGACAGCCAATGCGCAGTTTGAACAAGGTAAAAAGTACGTAGGAGCCTCGGCCACCGGCCTGGGATTTTCCTATAGCGCCAATGAGAAATTCCGTTTCGGCCTCGATGCCAAAGCCGGTTATTTCGTGGCCGACTGTCTGATGCTCACTGCCAATGTGGGCTACAACCACACTCGTGCCATTGACGACGTGAACGTTGGCGCAGGAGCCCGTTACTATTTTGACCAATGCGGCGTATATCTGGGTGCCGGTGCCGAATATGCCCACTACACCTCCAACAACAACGATCTGATGGTGCCGCTGCGTGTGGGCTATTCTTTCTTCATCAACCGGCATCTCACTATCGAACCGGAGCTTTATTACAAAATGAGCACGCACGACTTTGGCAACAACAGTCAGGTGGGTGTGAGCATAGGACTCGGATTTTATTTTTAATCCGGCCTGAAGCCTGACGGGCGGACCTGTATCGGGCGCATCGCCCAAAGGACCCGAACGGGAACCGTCCGTTATCCTTTTACATTACAGAAACGCTTGATATTTTCACATGCCTAAAACAGAAATCTCAACGCTTGGCGAGTTCGGACTCATCGACCGCCTGACCAAAGACATCACCCTTGCCAACGCCTCTTCACTGCAAGGTGCAGGAGATGACTGCGCCCAGCTCTCCTACCCCGGCGGACAACGCGTACTCGTAACGAGCGACATGCTCATGGAGGGCATCCACTTTGACCTCGTTTACACCCCACTGCGCCACCTGGGCTACAAAGCGGCCATGGTGAACTTTTCCGATGTATATGCCATGAACGGCACACCGCGCCAGCTGGTGGTCAACATTGCCGTGAGCCGCCGCTTCAGTGTGGAGGACATGGACGAACTTTACGCCGGCCTGCGACTGGCCTGCGAACGCCACAGCGTAGACATTGTGGGCGGTGACACCACCTCATCGCTCACCGGACTGGCACTAAGCCTGACATGTATCGGCGAGGCTGCCCCTGACGAAGTGGTGCTGCGCTCAGGCGCAAAGGACACCGACCTGGTGTGCGTTTCGGGCAACCTGGGAGCGGCCTACATGGGCCTGCAGCTCATGGAGCGCGAAAAGCGTGTATTTGAATCGCGGCCACGCAACGCGGCCGAGGCGGCACAACCCGATTTCAGCGGCAGGGAATACCTGCTGGAACGCCTGCTGAAACCTGAGGCAAGGCGCGACATCGTGGAAGCCCTCCGCAAGGCGGGCATACGCCCCACGGCCATGATGGACATCAGCGACGGGCTTTCATCGGAAATGATGCACATCTGCAAACAGTCGGGCACAGGCTGCCGCATTTATGAGGAGCGCCTCCCCCTCGATTACCAAACGGCCGTGACGGCGGAAGAATTCAACATGAACGTATCCACATGCGCCCTCAACGGGGGCGATGACTATGAACTTCTCTTCACGGTGCCGCTGACAGACCACGAAAGGGTTTCGGCGCTGGAAGACGTGAAGGTGATAGGCCACATCACGCGGCCCGAACTCGGCTGTGCGCTCATAGCACGCGACGGACAGGAGTTCGAGCTCAAGGCGCAGGGATGGAACCCGCTGAAACAATAAGCCGTACACCCCAAAAGACTATCAGAACAGCCCCGCAGGCGTATTGTCAGAGTACAATGCCTGCGGGGCTTTATTCTCACCGGTATCCAAAGAGCGGTTATCCTCAAAAATGAGGATTGCCGGCACAGAGTAAAAAAACTATTTTTGCATCTGTTTAAAAAAAAGAAAAAAACTCATGAAATACTTCTTACCGGCACTCGCTCTTTTGTCGCTCCCCGTAGCGGCCCACACCCCGCCGGCCGACACACTGCGCTACTACAACATGGAAGAGGCCGTGGTAACGGCTACACCTAAAGAGACCACACGCTTCAGGCAACAACCCGTTTCAGCGGCTGTATTCGGAAAAAAACAGATCGAAGCCATCGACGCAAAGTCTATAAAGCATCTGGGAACCTTTGCCCCTAATTTCTACATGCCCGATTACGGCTCACGACTGACTTCGGCCGTATACATCCGCGGTATAGGATCGCGCATCAATACGCCGGCCGTGGGGCTTTATGTCGACAATATTCCGTTTTCTGACAAATCGGCCTACGACTTTTCCTTTCTTGACGTTGAGCGCGTCGATGTGCTGCGCGGCCCTCAAGGAACGCTCTACGGCCGCAACTCCATGGGAGGACTCATCCGCATTGCCACAGCCGACCCCATGCGCCGCAAAGGTACCGACATCTGTTTGGGAGCTGAAGGACGGCGAACAGGGCGGCATGCTAAAGCTGTGACCTATCTGCATCCGGCTGACAACATGGCTCTGTCGGTAGGCGGGTTCTACGAAGGTGAAGAGGGATTCTACCGGAACAAAACCACCGGCAAGAAGGCTGACAGTTCGGAAAACGGCGGTGGAAAAATAAGAGCGGTATGGGAGCCGACAGGAAAACTGCGGCTCGACCTGACGGCTTCTTACGAACACAGCAAAGAAGCGGCCTGCCCTTATTTCCTCATAAAGAACGGACACACGACTACGGACGACAACGACCTATACGCCATAACGCAGAACCGACAGAGCACCTATCGGCGCGACCTGCTCAACACCGGACTGGGGCTGACATGGCAGACACCGAAAATCGTCCTCTCATCCATCACGGCTTACCAGTATCTTAAAGACAGGCTGTTCATGGACCAGGATTTTACTTCGGCTGACATCTTTTCGCTCACACAGCACCAGCGTATCGGTACGCTCAGTGAAGAGCTGTCATTGAAGAGCCGGACGGAGGGACGATGGAAATGGACTAGCGGTGCCTTCTTCATGTATCAGGAAATGACAACGCGCTGCCCGGTGACATTCTACAACGGCGGCATAGATTACCTTAACCGGCAGTTTGCGGCCGTCATGCCGCAGCAGCCTGCCATGTCGCTGTCATTTACCGACAACACGCTGCCTTTTCAGGGCCGTTTGAACACGCCGGTGCTCAACGCGGCACTCTTTCACCAAAGTACGGTGGAACTAGGGGCCGGTCTGTCAATAGTGGCCGGTCTGAGACTTGACTATGACCATCGCCGCCTCACTCTGCAATCGGGTACAGGCACTCCTGTGAACTACCGGTTCTCCTTACCGGCATTCCACATAGAAACCGATCTTGAAGCCGACCCTACGCTCAACGGACGGCAAAGGGAGCATTCATGGCAATTGCTTCCCAAACTGGCATTGCAATACAATCATAAAGAGGGACGCGGCAACGTATATTTTGCCATATCCAAGGGATATCGCTCAGGAGGATACAACATACAAAGCTACTCTGACCTGTCACAAACGGTTTTGCAACGTTCCATGATGGGCAAAGTAAAAGATTACAGCATCGCAACGATTAACCGGCTACCGCTGCCGGAGGCTTCAAAGCAAGCGGCCATACAAGCCATGACGGCAGTCATTGACAGAAACATGCCGGCTGAACCCGCAATTGAAAGTCTGACCTACAAACCGGAGCAATCCTGGAACTACGAGCTGGGCGGGCATCTGTCTTTTTTTGACAACCGCCTGAGCACGGACTACACGTTCTTCTACATGCACACGAAGGACCAGCAGCTGGCCCGTTTCGCAGAAAGCGGTATGGGACGCGTGATGGTGAATGCCGGCAAAAGCCGTAACTGCGGAGCTGAACTGGCCATCCGAGCGGAGCTAGTCAAAGAGCGCCTGAACATTTCCGCCACCTACGGTTATACAAACTCAAAACTTAAAAACCACAACTTAGGAACGAGCCATGGAGAAACCGTCGACTACTCCGGGAACCGTGTGCCTTTTGCACCGGAACACACCCTCGGAGCAACTGCCACCTTCAGGCAACCGCTCAACTGCCGTTTTCTGAAAGCAATAGGTTGCACGGCCAATGTGTCCGGTGCCGGACGTATTTATTGGGATGAGGCCAACACTTTCAGCCAACCGTTCTATGCCTTGTTAGGGGCATCTGTCACCGCCGAATTATCTGAAGACATCAATTTAGAAATATGGGGACGCAACCTGACGGCGACACACTACACCAATTTTGCCTTTGACAGTTTGAACAACCGTTTCGCACAATACGGTAATCCCCGCAGCTTCGGCATCAACATTAATTGGCACTTTTAGGCGAAAAAGGAAATAGATCAGCAAAACATAATGCGGCATGCGGCTATTGTAATGAAAACTACAATTTCTGCACGCCGCATTTTATAATCCGATCAGTCATGGCGGGGAACGTACAAGAGATATGAAATACGACAGTTTCTTCTAAATACCTTAATTTTAAGCATGGAAATCAGACCATATAAACCCATTGATTTGGAACAGATAGCACAGTTGTTTTATGAAACAGTTCACGCAGTGAATATAAAAGATTATACCGAACGGCAAGTAAACGCATGGGCTACAGGAAATATCAATCTCAAGGAATGGGGCACTTCATTTCTAAAACATCTCACTTATGTCGCAACTGAAAAAGATATGATTATCGGTTTTGGGGATATTGACGAAACGGGATATTTAGACAGGATATATGTTCATAAGGATTTTCAAGGTCAGGGTGTTGCAACAGCAATATGCAATCGACTGGAAAACGAAATCGGAACAAAATGTATCACTGTTCATGCTTCAATTACGGCCAAACCTTTTTTGAAAAAAGGGGATATCATACGATTAAGTTTCAAGAAGTTGAGAAACAAGGGATTTTCTTAACAAATTACATAATGGCCAAAAAACTATAAGCGATCTCCACATTAATTGCAGGAGACATGTGCATGTGTCCCATCGGCACATGTACGGGAAGTGTACAGGGCGGTCAGAAGGTGAACCACATGTGATATTTCCGGAATGAAAATTTGGCGAACTGAACAGAATATGTTACTTTTGCTCACGGTTCGTGCTCACAGGCTGAGCCTGTGAGCACGAACTATTTACATACGACAAGGAAGCGTTTTGCTTTATCCTATCATCGGAAATCGCCAAAAAACTCGGAGAAGGATGAGCAGTCAAAAACGCTTCACGTTTGCGCTATATTCCACCCCGCCAGCGCGGGGGCTATATATCGGCGTGGCGTGGGGTGGACTGTTTATTTCTCCTAAGGCGTTTGGCGATGCCTCGATGATGATAATCAGTGAACATTGCCCACGCTTTTTTTGTATCATCAACTTTAAAAAAAGCCGACACGGGGCAATGAGCGGCGCTTCTGTGAAAACTATGTTACAGAAAACAACACTCAAAAGGTCTTTCAGAAGGAAAGCCCTGCTATTGCTTTTGGCCCTCTTCGGCACCGTTGCCGTTCAGGCCGAATTGTGGACTCCCGTAGGGGAGGTGGAATGGACTGAAGGCGCACTCACGGGATGGGATTCTAACTGGAATAAAACGTGGAAAGTGACTGTCGAACGCTCCGACACACGCCACGGCGTGTTCAGACTGCAACCTTATGCCAACCATCCATTACCTGATAGAAACGACAATGTCTACGTCTATCTTCATGCCGAGAATCCTGACAAAGTCTATCTGGAGTATTATAATTATTTTTATAGTTCCTATGGTTCTTCTTATTATCCCTACAAATATTATCATGTATTTCAACGCTGTCCTGAGAACGGATTCGATGTTCAATATTATGGGAGAATAATAGATGAAAATAGCATAGAATTTTCTCCTAATAGTTTTTCGGTTAATTCTGTTGCATATAAATCATCAAGCCGTCCGGAAAAATGGGATGATCCATTCAGTGGCATCTACTCGAAAGCCGTTCACCGGATTGTTTTTCCTGACGGCGTACTCGGCTACACCCCGCCGCAGGAATCTTGGGTGTCTGTCGGTACGGGGCACTTCGTGGACCCGTTCTTTCAGTTCACGGAAGGCGGAGTCGCTGAAGCGGATGTCACGGTTTATAAAAGCACAACGCGCAAGGATGTCTATAAACTCTCTCCACACTATCTGAATTCGGACGTGTATCTCCATGCCGAAGACCCTGACAAAGTTTATATAGATACCTATTCTGTCAAGTCTGGAGATTATACTTACGAGTTCACTCAGCAATGTCCGGAAAACGGCTCCACTTTATCTCAATACGGAAAGTTGCAGGACGGTGTTGTGGAAATACGGGTCAAGCCGAAAACACGGTGCATGAATTTTGAGAAA
>NZ_BEWW01000017.1 GCF_002933955.1 Prevotella sp. MGM2 | reverse complement strand
CATTTCGGCTTGCCCCATTTTTAACACTATTTGTTTTCTGCCGGAAAATTTTGTATCTTTGTAACAGCCAAGCGGGACTTTCCATCAGGATGTCCCGCTTTTTCTGTGTTTTTCAGGTCTTTTTGTACGGATTTTTATCGTATTTCCGTCTCAAAATCTCCGTATCGGAATTAAAATTTCCCGTATTCGTGTTGGTTTTCCGATACGGACTTTTTCTTCTTCAATACTTATAACCTATATTTGAAGATATCGAAATGTGACGGAAAGTTAAAAATGTTAATGACGGCGCTCTTTCTCAGGCTTTCATCCGATGATATATTTAAACTTTGGCACGGTATGTGCATCAGCACTGCTGCACGATTTCTCAGCTCCGGTCAGCAACCGGCAACAGAGCGGGCGTTGTGGGTATGAGCTGGTGAATAGGGCTGGCGGTCAGAACTGTTGTGTAACTTTTGATTTCAGACCGCAGGAGCGGGGTGGTGATATTGTTCATTGCCGGGTGGAGCAGATAAGGTGTCACCTGATTTGATTCAACCGGCAGATGTATTCATAACAAAACGGGCTATCCGTTTGAAGAATAGCCCGTTCTCATTATGCAGACGTGGTAATGGTCACATGGGTTAGCGCACAAACAAAAGTTCGCGATATTTAGGCAGAGTCCACATCTCGTCTTCCACGATGAGTTCCAGCTTGTCTATGTGGCTGCGGATGGCATCGAAATAGGGCGCCACCTCATCGTGGTAAGCGATGGCTAGCTCGCGCATGTTCTCTATGCGGTTCACCACCTTTCGCTTCTCAACCATGGCTTCCACGTTTTCGGCTATAAAGCTCGTATGTTTGTTTATTTTCTCTATGAGGTCGATGTTGTAAGCCGTCAGCTCCTTCACTTTGGCCGGGTCGCTGAAAGCCATTTGTATTTTGTGCACATTATCAACCAGTTCGCTTTGGTATTTTGTGGCGACCGGAATGATATGGTTCATGCAGAGGTCTCCGAGCACGCGGGCTTCTATTTGTATCTTCTTCTGATAAGTTTCCCATTTTATTTCGTTGCGGGCTTCCAGTTCATGACGTTTCATGACGTTCATGCGCTCAAACATCCTTACGCTGTCCTCATCGAGATAGCGGTCGAAAACGAGCGGACAGGACGTTTCGCAGTCCAATCCGCGGAGGGCGGCTTCTTCTTTCCATTCATCACTGTAGCCATTGCCGTTAAATATGATGGGACGGCACCGTTTGATATCTTCGCGCAACACATCGAAGATGGCCGATAATTTGCTCTCTCCTTTGGCAATTAAGGCTTCCACACGTATATGGAAGTCCGTCAGGGCCTCGGCCACAGCTGTATTGAGGGCTATTAAGGCACTGGCGCAATTGGCGCTTGAACCGACTGCACGGAATTCGAAACGGTTGCCGGTGAAGGCAAAAGGCGATGTGCGGTTACGGTCAGTATTATCTACCATCAATTCTGGAATCTGCGGAATGCCTAGCTGTACGCCATGCTTTCCTTCCAGCGTAAAGAGTTCGTCTTTTGTGGAGTTTTCTACCCGTTCAAGCATTTCGTTGAGCTGTTTGCCCAGGAAACTGGAGATAATGGCCGGCGGTGCTTCATTGGCGCCAAGACGGTGGGCATTGGTGGCGCTCATGATAGAGGCTTTCAGAAGGCCGTTGTGGCGGTACACACCAACTAAGGTTTCTACAACAAAGGTAATGAAGCGCAAATGCTCTTCGGGAGTTTTGCCCGGAGCGTGGAGCAATGCGCCGGTGTCGGTAGTCAGGCTCCAGTTGTTGTGCTTGCCGCTGCCGTTGATGCCGGCAAAAGGCTTTTCGTGGAGCAGGCAGCGGAAACCGTGCTTGCGCGCCACTTTGCGCATAAGCGACATGAGGAGCATGTTATGGTCGACGGCTAAATTGCATTCTTCAAAAATAGGGGCCAGCTCGAATTGGTTGGGGGCTACCTCATTGTGGCGTGTCTTGCAGGGAATGCCCAGTTCGAGTGCCTGTATTTCCAAATCGCGCATGAATTCGGCCACCCGCTCGGGAATGGCGCCGAAATAATGGTCATCCATTTGCTGGTTCTTGGCCGAATCGTGCCCCATCAAAGTCCGTCCGGTCAGCAATAAATCAGGTCGGGCGGCGTAAAGGCCTTCATCTACCAGAAAATATTCCTGCTCCCATCCCAAATTGGTTGTTACGCGTGTCACTGCAGGATCGAAGTATTTGGCTACCGCGGTGGCGGCTTTATCTACAGCGGCCAGTGATTTCTTTAAGGGGGCTTTATAGTCGAGCGCTTCTCCGGTATAGGAAATAAATACGGTGGGAATCATCAGTGTGTCCTCAATGATGAACACGGGTGAGGCGGGGTCCCAGGCCGAGTAGCCGCGAGCCTCAAACGTGGAGCGGATGCCCCCGTTGGGAAATGAAGAAGCATCAGGCTCTTGCTGTACGAGTTCTTTTCCGGAAAAATCCTCAACCATGCCTCCCTTAAAGTCGTGTACAACAAAAGCGTCATGTTTCTCGGCCGTGCCCTCTGTCAGGGGCTGAAACCAATGGGTGCAATGGGTTACGCCCATGTCCATGGCCCATTTCTTCATGCCTTTTGCCACTTCGTCTGCCACGCTCATTGGGAGTTCCGTGCCTTGCTCGATAACTTCACGCAACTTTTTATAGGTGTTCAATGGGAGGTATTTGAACATCTTCTCCTGATTAAACACGTATTTCGCATAATATTCTGACGGGCGGACGGAGGGGGATTTTACCTCGATGGGGCGTTTCTTGAACGCTTCTTCTACGACTTTAAATCTGAGATTGCTCATACTTATTGTTTTTATGCTTATGCTATCTTTCTATTAAAAAGGAAACGGCAGTAGGCATTGTATCTTACTGACGCAATACCGGGCTGCCGTTTTCAAACGTTACAGGTATCCAAAGATGCCGGCTGTGGCTGAGCTGCTTGGGGGTCCACACATCAGCCATAAAAATAAACTCTCCCGGACGTTGCGGGTCTGGCATGGCATAGGTTCCTTGGCCGCCAAAGGTTTTGTCGGCACCTTTGCCACGGGCCGGGCACTCTAGCTGTTCCCATGGGCCGGTTATTTGGGAAGCTTTGAAAAGACGGGCCTTATTTGGGGCCCAACCGGTGCAGCCGCTGGCTATCAGCCAGTATGTTCCGTTTCTTTTGAATATCACCGGAGCTTCATTCTGCCCTCCAGGCGCAATGCGCCAATACTTTCCGGTATAATGCAGATAGTCATTGGTCAATTCTGCCAGATGCAGTGTCAGGTTCTCTTCTGAAGAGTACAGATGATAGGCTTTCCCGTCATCGTCAATGTAGACAGCCATGTCACGGCTCATTTGTCCTTTCTTCAAGTCGCGTTTCAGAAAGAGACCTTTGCTGACGGCTTGATACCATTGCGGTGTCCACCATTCCTTGTAAGCTTCGGGACGGAGATCCGATGCTGCTTTTTTATCCTTTCGTTTAAAGTCGGCAGGCCATTTGCCGGCGTTAGGGCGTACGGAACGGAGGAAGCGGAATGGTCCCTTTGGGTTATCTGCCACAGCAAATCCCGTACGGGCGGCGGAATATCCTTTACCGCGTAGTTCCAGATGAAAAATCATGACATATTTTTTTGTCCGGACATTATAAACAACTTTGGGACGTTCCATAATACATCCTAGAGTAATGTCGGATGTCATATCTTTTACAGCTTCGAGTACCAGGCCTTCATAATGCCATGTTTTCAAATCCTTGGAAGTATAAAGTGAAATTCCGTCTTCTGAAGTTCCTGGAATATGCTCCACTCTGTGTTCGCCATACCAATAATATTTACCATCGGGGAGATATAGAATGTTACCTCCGTGACAATTGATATGTTGTCCATTGTCATCAAGCCATAATTCTTCATTGTTGGCTATAGGTTGGCCGCAAACGGGAGTGACCAATAGACATAATATAAATAGCAGAATATATTTAATCATTATTCATGTAGGTAGTTTTCATTAACGGGTGGCTTAAATCTGGGACAATGGATGTCGCTAGTAAAAGAACCTTTGAAAAGACCGTTGCAAAGATACGAAAAAAACAAAAGGTTATCATACATTTGATTTTGTTTTTGTATTTTTGCAATATAGTCGGAGCGTATATTTGATGATGCGCTTTACGATGATATATCATTCTACATAAAATACTCCAAACGATGTTCCTGACCATAGTTGTTCCTTGTTATAACGAAGAGGTTGTACTCCATGAAACTACGAAACGCTTGCTACTTGTAGCCGCCCGGCTTAAGGCCGATTATGCTATTGAGGCGCGGATTCTTTACATCGATGACGGAAGTATAGATGGAACCTGGTCGCTTATTGTTCGTTTGGCACGGGAAGACCGCAGGGTGGCCGGTTTGAAACTGGCTCATAATGCCGGACATCAGCATGCACTTTGGGCAGGATTGGAACGGGCCGTGGATATGGGGGATGCTGTCGTTTCGATAGATGCAGATTTGCAGGATGATCCTCAGGCTATTGTAGCGATGGCGGAAAAATATTTACAAGGAGCAGATATCGTTTATGGTGTCCGTCAAAGCAGGCAGACAGATACTTTGTTCAAACGACAAACGGCATTGATTTATTATCGTCTGTTGCGGATGATGGGGGGCAATGTGGTGTATAATCATGCCGATTACCGTCTTATGAGCCAACGGGCTGTAAGAGCGCTGTTGCAGTATCCGGAACGCAATCTTTTTATTCGTGGTTTGGTTAGGACACTTGGTTTTAGAGAAGATACCGTTTATTACGACCGTGCCGAGCGTTTTGCTGGAAAATCCAAATATCCTCTGAGTCGCATGCTGAGTTTTGCCTGGGACGGCATAACTTCTTTTTCCGTGCGTCCGTTGCGTATTATAACTTCATTGGGGTTATGCTTTATTCTCATTTCCATTGGAGTTATTATTTGGGCTCTGACGGCCTATGCCAGTGGCCACACATTGCCCGGATGGACTTCCTTGCTTATCAGTGTCTGGTTTGTAGGAGGAGCTATACTTACGGCTTTAGGAATAATTGGAGAGTATGTGGGGAAAATTTATAAGGAAGTCAAACACCGGCCGCGTTTTATTGTTGAAACTTCAACAGGACTATAATAATAGTCAATGATTTTTTGTTTTAAACCAAACAATATATGAGTCTTTTATGTAAAACTAAACTCCTCAATCATTTAACTGTTAAATGATTGAGGAGTTTAGTACTCGAAGCGGGACTTGAACCCGCACAGCCATCACTGGCCAAAGGATTTTAAGTCCTTCGTGTCTACCGATTCCACCATTCGAGCAACCTTGGAGCGGAAAACGAGACTCGAACTCGCGACCCCAACCTTGGCAAGGTTGTGCTCTACCAACTGAGCTATTTCCGCAATAAACGCCGGCTTACCGCGGATATTAGCGGTCTTTAGGCTTAATGCAGCGCAAAGATAGGTATTTCTTCTCGTTCGGCCAAACTATTTAATGATGAAGTTTAAGGTTAGTCTCATTTTTTTGTTGTTCTATTTGCTGCTTTTCCGTTCATACGCGGGTGAAGAGATGGTCTGTGGGAGAAAGTTGGAGTGGATTTTTTGAGAAAACTGAGGCGAAAGGCATCAGATACTTTCTAAAATTCGTTTTAATACAACTGTGGCTGAAATTTCGCGATTGGCAGCTTCAGGTATGACAAGCGAACGGGGAGATTCTATGACATTGTCGGAAACAATCATATTGCGCCGTACAGGAAGGCAGTGCATGAAGTAAGCGTTGTTGGTGACGGCCATGTGATTTTCGTCTACAGTCCAAGACATGTCGCGTGAAAGTATTTTGCCGTAATCTTCGGAATTGGTTACACCCGGGCAGCTCCAATTTTTGGCATAAACGAAATCAGCACCTTCCAATGCTTTCATCTGATCGTGTTCCACGTGCGCATTATCTGCGAAAAGCGGATCAAGTTCGTAACCTTCAGGGTGGGTGATGACAAAGTCAACCTCTGCAGCGCGCATCCATTCTGCAAAACTGTTGGGAACGGCTTGTGGAAGAGCGCGAGGATGGGGTGCCCAGGTCAGTACCACTTTTGGGCGTCGTTTTTCGCGGTATTCCTCAATCGTTATGAGATCGGCAAAGGCTTGTAGGGGATGGGCTGTGGCACTTTCCATGGAGAATATGGGCTTTCCGCTGTATTTAATGAATTGTGTCAGGATGTTTTCGCTGTAGTCGGCTTCGCGGTCAGTCAGTCCGGCAAAGGTACGTACTCCGATGAGGTCACAGTAAGATGCCATTACGGGGATTGCTTCGAGCAGATGCTCGCTTTTATCGCCATCCATTATGACGCCACGCTCTGTTTCAAGTTTCCATGCGCCTTGGTTGACGTCTAGCACAATGACGTCAAGGCCTAGATTGCGGGCGGCCTTTTGCGTGGAAAGCCGTGTGCGCAGACTATTGTTAAAGAATATGAGCAAGGCCGTTTTATGGCGGCCAAGATGTTCAAACTGATAGCGGTCGTTCTTAACAGCGGCAGCTTCGGCCAGCGCCGTTTCAAAATTGCCCAAATCGGCAGCATGCAGGAATGTTTTCATTTTTTATGCTTTTACTTTGGTGACGAGGAATCATTTTTGGCTTTATGCGATTTCTGCGCTTCAAAAGTAGCCATTATTTCTGTATAAATGTTGTATATGGCAAAAAAATGAGTGTAATGTTGGAATGTCCGCCGGAAACTCGTAAATTTGCCGGAACGGGAATTAAAATGGCAACGGATCAATGGCGCCATATACCCAGTTGTGTTATTTCAATTTATCAATCCATAATACTTATTGAATATGAAAAAAATAATAATGATGGCGGCGATAGCCGTTTTGTTTGCAGGTAGCAGTTGTGCCAAGAAGATGACGACGCCAATAGCGGACAAGCAAAGTCCAGGTGTACAGACGGCAGAAGATGCCTCTTCTGAAAATGGACCTGAGCAGACTCCTTCTGTGGCGTTCAAAATTAAAAGTATTCCGGCAGAGGTTAGTGGTGCGGATATTTTGCCGGCCATTACCAAGGCTTATGAGGGAAAGGTTGTGCTGATTGATTTTTGGGCCACTTGGTGTGGTCCTTGCCGTGCGGCTATGAAAACAATTGACGCCATTAAGCCGGAATTGGAGAAAAAAGGTGTCGTTTTTGTATATGTGACCGGTGAGACTTCTCCCCAGGCAACTTGGGATACTATGATAAAGAAAATATCCGGTGATCATTATCGCTTGACAAACAAACAATGGAGCGACTTAGGCTCACAGTTGGGCATGCAGGGCATTCCGTGTTATTTGATGTTGAATAAAGATGGCTCTGTGGCCTACAGCAATGTGACTGAAGGTGGCTATCCCGGCAATGAAATCATCCAGAATAATGCGGAAGTGGCTTTGACAAAGTAATAATAGGGTTTGTTGGCTGAGAAAACCGGTCAACAGACATTGAATATGGCACTTTCTGTTTTTAACACAATTTGCTTTCGACCGGAAAATGTCGTATATTTGTAACAGCGGAGCGGGACTTCCTGATTGAAAGTCCCGCTTTTTCTGTGTTTTTTAGGTGTATTTTAATGGATTTCGACCATATTTTCCCTGAGAATTCCCCGTATTGCAATTTAAATTCCAAGTATTCGAGTTGAAATTCCGATACGGACTTTTTCTACAGTACGGCCTGCAACCGATGTTTTAATACATCGGAATCTTATTGAAAGTTAAAAATGTTAATGTAGGTATTCTGTTTCCGGCCTTCGTCTGGATGCATCTTTTCCTTTGGCACGATATTTGCTTTCGTATCGTCCTCTGCAAGGCATCCCCTTAACTGGTATGTCATCGGCAAACGGCAACATGAATTGTACCATGGGATGTGTCAATCTTGAAATAAACTTACTGCCGCAGGCGAAACGGTAACATAAACCCCGGAAAGTAATAGGGGCTGCTTTCCGGGGTGTAAGTTTAATGAATGCTTATTTGGTCATTTCAACAATGCGGGTAGGTGGCTGTTCGCTATTGCGTCGCTCCGTTTCCCGTACTACAGCTTCGGCCAGCCTGATGAAAGCGGCTGCTGTCATGGTGTTTCCTTTTACAACAGCAGGCTCACCCTCGTCACCGCTTTCGCAGATGCTTTGTACCAGCGGAATTTGTCCGAGCAGAGATACATTTAATTCCTCCGCCAACAGGGTCACGCCATCACGACCGAATATATAATACTTGTTTTCAGGTAATTCTGCAGGAGTGAACCACGCCATATTCTCTACAAGTCCGAGAATAGGGACGTTCACTTTATCGTTGCGATACATGTCAATGCCTTTCCGTGCATCGGCCAGAGCGACCGCTTGAGGCGTGGAAACGATAACCGCTCCGGTGATGGCCAGATTCTGAAGCAGTGTCAGGTGAATGTCGCTTGTTCCCGGTGGCGTGTCAAGTACAAGGTAGTCCAGTTCTCCCCAGTCGGCGTCAGCTATGAGTTGCTTTAATGCGTTTGAGGCCATTCCGCCACGCCATAAAGTGGCGGTATCGGGGTTGACAAAAAAACCTATGGAAAGCAGTTTCACTCCATACTTCATGGCCGGAATGAGAACTTGACGACCATCTTTCATCTCCGCAAATATGTTTTCGGCTTCGAGATGAAACATCTTGGGGACCGACGGGCCGAAAATATCAGCATCGAGCAGCCCTACTTTGTGTCCTTGTAGAGCCAGGGCTACAGCCAGATTGGCCGCGACTGTACTTTTTCCCACTCCGCCTTTTCCTGAACTTACGGCAATGACATTCTTTACTTGCGGCAACATCTTTCCGGGCTCCGGGCGTGCGGACTGGAGGCTTTTTGTTCCGATAGTAACATTAACGTCTTTATCCACATAAGTGTGGATGGCTGTTTCTACTGCTTTGACTACAGACTTCAAGAAGGGGTCGGTAGGCTTTTCGAAAATGATTGAGAACGACACATTCATGCCGTCGATTCTGAGATCGTCTTCCACCATGCCTGCCTCAATAATGTTTTTCCCCGTACCGGGATAACGTACTGTAGCCAGTGCATCAGTTATGAGTTTGGGATAGAGTTGCATAAGGTTTTAACGTTTGTTTGGGAGCAAAGTTAGCGAAATATGTCATAACTGCAAAATGGAGTAGCCTTTTAAACTTTAGTGTATTTTACTTTCCGTGACGGTTGATGTTCTGCTAACTTCATGCCTTTGCAGGATAGTCGGGATAGTTGGTGAATGATTCGTTTCTGTCAGAAATGTTGCAGAGAAACCTTTCTAATGGTGCCCTTAGTTTTGACAACTGGATAAAAATAGCTATATTGCGAAAGAAATCATGTGTGAGAATCTTTTCTTGTTTAAGAGAAAGACAGGGGTATCAATAAAGGTAATGTAAAAGAGTTGGGGCTGAAGAGGATTAGTATGAAAAGGAAATTTTGCTGTTTACGCTCATGGGTTTATCGTTTGCTGGCAACGGGGATTGTTGTCGCTTTATGGTTACAGTTGACGCCTGGCAATTTGTCTCATGGATTAAATGGCGTATGCCGGGTGATGACGCGTTGTATCTATTATGTGGCTTTGACTGATAAGGATACTTTGTGGCTTTCTGCAGATAAAGGTATGGTGACAACGTTTTCGGGGGATAGCCTTGTTGCTGATACTTCTTTTAACTCAGGTTTTGTAGTCTCTGGTTCTGGAGCTGTTGTGACATCGGCTTCGGCCATATCTTTTGCAGGTGATGAAATTTGTTCGGATAGTTTGGCTAAGATTTTGACAAAGGAGAAAGACCGGCTGGAAATCCTGCGTGAGAATAAGCGGGAAGCAGCAAGAGAATTGGACTATTATGCCCGTACACATTCCGCTGTAGATGATGGCTATAATGAAGTGATGGCTTATCGTGTCAGAAATACAAGAGAGCGAATTCATGTGGAACGGCAACTGGAACTGATTGGAAAAGCTTTACGACACCCTATGGCTCGTGCTCGTTTGCAGGCGGATTTTGAGATTGTCATTAATATTGTACGGAAAAATGAGAACACTGTGGCTGAGGAGTATCGTTATGTTTCCAAAATGGTTGCACGTTCTGGTAGCCTGTTATTGTTGCAAATCAATGAACCGTCTGGATGGCCACAGGGAATACACATTTTTGATACCGGTTTTTTAGCATTCAGAGGAAGGCCTGCCGCAGTTTTAGGTAGTTGGGAAGAAAACGGTTTACCTGTGGTGGCTCCAGTCGATAGTATTTCTGGCTTGGCATTGACAAGTTTGGATGGTATGCCGGTTACAGATGCTCGCGGAAGGCTGGTTGGCGTTCGGGCAAATAATCAAATGGTACCGCTCTTTGCATTACGGCGTTTGAATTGGAACTTCAAGCCTTTTTATGGATGGCTGTGGGATGGAATGAAAACTTGGACAGACTATATGCTTGGCTGTGATGATATACCGTCTGCCATAACAACGCGGATGTTCAAAAAAGCCGGTCGCAGTAGGGAAAAGGCTTATCTGGATTGTCGGGGGTATGGGCATTTGCAATTTAAGGATGGTAGCCGTTATGTAGGACAGTTGCACGACAGGATTCCTGACGGTGTGGGACAGATGACTTATGGTGATGGTGGCGTTTATATCGGATATTGGCTGTCGGGTAAACGTGATGGAAAGGGGATAATGATGGATACATTGGGCTATCGTTATGATGGATTGTGGCGGTCTGATACTTTGTCGTATGGCTCTTGGGAGAATTCTGAGAGTGTTTATTCCGGAAACTTCAACAAAACTTTACAGCGTCACGGAGACGGCTGGTGGTTGAAAAAGGATGGGGCTTATTATTCTGGAACATGGTCGGATGGGACTCGTCAGGGCTTTGGATTCGCTGTTGGTGAGGGTAAAATGGTACGTGCCGGTATATGGGGCAATGATAAATTTCGCGGAGAGCAGATGGTTTATACGGCAGATCGAGTATATGGGATAGATATTTCACGTTATCAGCATGAGATTGCCGGTCGGCATTATGGTATAGATTGGACCAAAATGCGAATTACCGGGTTGGGGACGGCCAGTCGTAAACGCATTAAAGGTCATATCGATTATCCTGTGAACTTTGTTTATGTTAAGGCGACAGAGGGCGTTACTGTGAAGAACCGCTATTATGCGGTTGATGCTGCAGCTGCCCGCCGACATGGAATTCATTTGGGCGCTTATCATTTCTTTTCAACAAAAACAAGCGGTCGGCAGCAGGCCCAGTTCTTCTTGTCTGTAGCTAAGCCCAAACGGGGTGACTTGCCACCTGTGCTTGACGTGGAACCTTCTGACAAGCAGATTGAATCGATGGGAGGCAGTCAGAGAATGTTTCGTGAAATTATTGATTGGATGAGGCTGGTGAAGTGGCGCACAGGAACAGCCCCTGTGCTGTATGTAAGTCAGAGTTTTGTAAATAAATACATGGAAGAAGCACCAGCTGAGTTATTGCAATGCCAAGTGTGGATTGCCCGTTATGGAGAATATAAACCTTATACGCATTTGTTGTATTGGCAGTTGGCCTATGATGGTCGTGTGGCAGGAGTTCATGGGGACGTTGATGTTAATGTTTTTAATGGAACCCGCTCGGAATTTGAAACTTATATACGTGTGAATGCTATTCGGTAATTGATATTATTAATATGTTCTGTGGTGTGACAGACTTACGGATTTGGCAATATGATCGGAGCTTTTGTAATGAGTGGATGAAATCCGGCCAGTCCTAGTGTGAGGATGCTGATACGGGTGTTCGGTGATTTTCTTACTAGTTCTTTAGCGCATGACAATAATGTGGCATTAGTTGTTATGACGTCATCAATAATCAAGATATGCTGTCCTTTTACCGCGTCATCGTTTATCTTCTTGAAAGCCCCTTCCATGTTTTCCCTGCGTTCTGTGTGGGACTTTTTTGTTTGAGTGTCGGTATCTTTTATACGCTCTATGATGTCTTCTCTCACGGGGATGCCTGTTATTTGGCTGACTCCTAAGGCTAGTTGAGTGCTTTGATTGTAGCCGCGATGACGTAATTTGTTGGGATGAAGAGGTACGGGAATGATAAGATTGATGTCATTGAAAAAGTCAGTATCTCTCAAATCATTAGCCATGGCTCGTCCGAAAAAGATGCCAATTCCTGGTTTGTTATAGTATTTCAGAGATTTGATGATACGGCTGCTGTTAGTGTCAGGAAGATATCTAATGAAGGAGTTGGCACGTTCTATTGGAATTCTTTCCCAGAATAATCGCTCAACTATGTTGCCTTGTTCGCCATGCAGCCTTGTGAATGGTAATAAAGAATAACAGGAAGTGCAGATGTGTTTTTCAAATGTTTCCAAACGATTCTGGCATACTGTACAACGGCATGGAAATACAGTGAGAAGCAAATCTCTTGCCACCCATCGAAGTTCTTGGAGAAGACGTAGTTTCATCAGAGTTTGTGCACCGACAGTTAAATGCGGTTGTTTTCACTGTCAGGAAAAATAACCGTAGGCTTAAAAGTTTTGGCCTCTTCTGGCGTCATCGTTGCAAAACACATTATTATGATTTCGTCACCTATCTGAAATTTTCGGGCTGCAGCTCCGTTGAGACAAATACATCCCGATTGGCGTGGTCCAGTAATGACATAGGTTTCAATACGTTCGCCGTTATTGTTGTTTACCACATGTACATGTTCGCCAGCTATGATACCGGCCGCATCCATCAAGTCTTCGTCAATGGTGATGCTTCCCATGTAGTGTAAGTTGGCTTCAGTCACATGAGCACAGTGAATTTTTGATTTGAGCAGACTCAGAAACATATATGAATGTTGTTATTTGTATTTAATATTGTCAATAAGCCTTATGGGACGTGCTCCGCAATAAACGGTGATGCATCCCATGATGTAATCGGTATCTTCCCATAGATTGACCGGTTGAAGCGTTATGCCGTCAACTATTTGGAAATATTCCACCTCAAGGCCATCAATGCTGTTTAGTTGGCTGACTACCATCTCATGGGTTTCCTTTACGGAATGCTGAGCGGCAAAATCTACACTGGCAAAGAGAATGCGTGAGATGTTGGTGGCTGTTGCTTTTTCTTCTTCTGAAAGTAACGTATTGCGGCTACTTAGTGCAAGTCCGGTTTCCTCACGTATGATAGGGCAGGGACAAATCTCAACAGGGATGTTGAGTGCTTTCACCATTGCGCGAATCACCGCAATTTGTTGGAAGTCTTTTTCTCCGAAATAGGCTTTATTGGGACTTACCATATTAAATAGTTTGCTGACAATCTGGCAAACACCGTTGAAGTGCCCTGGGCGGCGTGCGCCTTCCATAACGGAATCTATCGGGGGGTAACTGAATTTTCGTGTATCGGGTTCAGGATAAATTTCTTCTACTGTTGGCGCAAATACAATGGTTACCCCTAAATCACTTAGCAGTAGACAATCTGCTTCAAGAGTTCGGGGATAATTATTTAAATCGTTTTTATCGTTGAACTGAGTAGGGTTGACAAAAACGCTTACAACCGTGACATCATTCTCCTCTACAGAGCGTTTTACCAATGAGGCATGGCCTGCATGCAACGCTCCCATAGTCGGAACCAGGCCTATTGCTTTTTCTTCTTTCTTGATAGCGGAGAGGCTTTTTTCAAGTTCTTTGACAGTCGATATAATCTGCATTTTAATCTTGCTTTTTTGAAACAGCGTGCAAAATAACAGAATAATTATCATATATCAACTAAAAGATATTTGGAAAACGCATTTTTTAACAAACAGGTGGTAATCACTTTGACTATAATAGGCTCATCTCGATTTTTTTTTGTATTTTTGCACGGTATTTATAAGTTATACTGAATTAAAATGACAAAAGCGAAGAAGGTTCTTTTTATAACCCAAGAGCTTACCCCTTATGTTCCCGAAACCCCAATGGCATTGGTAGGCCGGAGATTGCCGCAAGCTGTTCAGGATAGTGGTAGAGAAATCCGTACTTTTATGCCTAAGTGGGGCAATATCAACGAGCGGCGTAATCAGTTGCATGAGGTTATACGTCTTTCCGGTATGAATATCATTATAGATGATACAGACCATCCGTTGATTATCAAGGTCGCTTCCATTCAGGCTGCGCGCATGCAGGTTTATTTTATTGATAATGATGAATATTTCCATAAGCGCCAGATGTTAAGTGATGAGAATGGTTGCGAATATGAAGATAATGCCGAGCGTGCGATTTTCTATGCGCGGGGTGTTCTTGAAACGTTGAAAAAATTGCGGTGGTGTCCTGACGTGATTCATTGTCATGGATGGATGTCTTCAATTGTCCCATTATATGTCAAGACGGCTTATCGTGAAGAGCCTCCTTTTGTTAACGCTAAGGTTGTTTTCTCTGCTTATGACGAAATGCCTCAAAATCCGCCTGTGTCTAATTTTGCCGAATGTGTGGCTTTTCGTGATGCCAGTCTTGATGTGTTGGAAGCTTCGGGTATTGACTTTTCTTCTCCAGAGGCCTATGGGCAGTTGGCTGTAGCTTTTTCTGATGGTTATATTCAAGGTGCGTCTGGTGCAAATTCTGGTTTGTTGGATTTTGCAAAATCTAGAAACATTCCTTCGTGGGAGTGGCTTGGAGATGACAATATGGGGGAAGTTTATGGCGCTTGTTACGACCATATATATGGAGAGTGAGTAAAATACAAAGACCGCAAAAAAACCTGTCTTTCGACAAATAATACCGTAATCTTATTGTGAAAAAGTTTATCCGTTTTGTGTCAGTTTTGCTATTTGTGGTAGCTGCTGCACCAATAATCTTTTCTGCGTGTGACGATGATACTGCCAGCATCGGTTTTGATGTGATGCCGGGAGGTGACGGTGTTTCTACATCGCAGTCAACTTATGTTGTTCACTCTGTTGCTTTAGCTGTTGATTCGGTGTTGTCTAATACCAATGATAGTTATCTTGGATGTGTGGTTGATCCTGAAACACGTGCAAAGACAACTTGTAGCTTTTTGGCGCAATTTCATGTGCTTGAAAGTTACTCTTTTCCTCCATATGATAAAATGGTAAAAGACGAGAATGGCAAGATTGTTGTCGATTCTTGTGATCTTCGTATAGCGGTAGAAAGTTATTATGGTGATTCGCTTACCACCATGAAACTGGTAGTTCAGGAATTGGATACAACGAAAGTGGTCGAAGAAAATAAATTTTACTATTCAAACGTATCTCCTGAAGAATTCTATACCCAAGGTCAGGGACAAAAGGAATCTGTGACTTATGCCGTAAAAGACCTTACGCGGCCTGATTCAGTTACTGATGGCTACTCTTATTATCGTAGCGTTATTGTGAAACTCCCTCGTGATTATGGCGATTTTTTAGTTGGAAAGTTTTATGAGAATCCTGATAATTATGCTAATTCCTATCAGTTTATCCATCATGTTTGTCCTGGGTTCTATTTTAAAACAGCCGGTGGGGTAGGTTCTATGCTAAAGGCTAAAACAACTACATTGAATGTTTATTTTAGATACCATACTAAGAATGCTTCGGGTAATGACACTATTGTTGATGGTATGCAACGTATGGCTGCTACGGAAGAGGTTATTCAGCAGACTGTGATTGATAATGCCATTCCACAGAGTATGCTTGCTGCTGATAATCCTTATACTTATGTAAAATCACCTTCGGGAATTTTTACAGAAGTAACTTTGCCTGTGTCTGAGGTTGTTGCCGGTGAACATTATACAGATACAATTAATACAGCCACTTTGTCTTTCCTTTGTTATAATAAGGAAAATACGTCTGCAGCTTCTTTGAGCCGTCCTGAAACGCTTTTAATGGTACGGAAGAAGCATCTTTACAGTTTTTTTGAAGCTGAGAAATTGACAAATGAGAGTGATTCTTACCTTACAACGTTTAATAGTTCGGCTAATGCCTATACTTTCACTAATATTAGTGGGCTATTGACATTATTGAAGAATGAACGTGATGCCGGTGCAGGTGTGTTGCCTGATGATACGGAATCAGAACGCAGTGTCAAGTATGCTATTTGGGAGAAAACTAATCCAGAGTGGAATAAAGTGGTTTTGGTGCCTGTTAAAGCGGAATACAGTACAACAACAAATGCTTATGGGCAAACGACCAAAACATTATTGAGGGTGCGTCACGATATGAGTATGTCTAGTGCAAAGATAGCTGGTGGAACATCTAATGATATAAAGATGAATGTTATTTATAGTCGGTTTGCCAGGCAGTGAATAAATCAAAATAAATGGGGTGGGTCTTGATGTTATTGTGACTCACCTTTTTTCTTTTTATCAAGTCCGATATAAATATTGTTTTTTATGAAAGCAATGATTTTTGCAGCAGGTTTGGGTACACGGTTGAAACCACTCACTGATACAATTCCGAAGGCTTTAGTTCCCCTTGAGGGGCGTCCTTTGCTTGATTGGGTGATTAATCGCCTGATTGCTGCCGGCTTTGATGAAATAGTCGTTAATGTTCATCATTTTGGCCAACAAGTGATAGATTATTTAGATTGGCATCCTTATAATGTGGCTGTCACAATTTCTGACGAACGGAAACAGTTACTTGATACTGGTGGTGGGCTTCTGAAAGCAGCCCCGTTATTCTCAGCAGATAGCAGTCCTATTCTTATACATAATGTAGATATTCTCCATAATGCTGATCTGCCAACATTTTATGTGGCAGGTTTGAAATATAGTGCAACCTTGTTGGTTAGCGAACGTTCCACGTCACGTTATTTGCTTTTTGATGAATCAAATCGTTTGGTGGGATGGACAAATATTATCACAGGTGAAGTACGCTCACCCTATGCAGATTTAAATTTGTCGTGTTTGCATAAATATGCCTTTTCTGGTATACACACTTTTTCGCCGCATTTATTTTCTTTGATGAAAGGATATCAACCTAAGTTCTCTATTATTGATTTCTATCTTTCAGTGTGTGATAAAGTTGATATTATGGGGTATCCTGTTAATAACCTGCAACTAGTGGATGTTGGGAAATTAGATTCACTTAAAAAAGCAGAAACTTTTCTGAAAACAGGCTCTTTGTTATGATAATTTCCTCAATATGTCTTACCTGCTTGAATTTAATAGGAGAAAAGCCTGTTGGAGGAAGGGATATGGTTAGTTTAGTGGATATCTATCCCTTGATCTGGTGCACATGATTTTGTACTTTGGGCATGCAATCATAGATAATTTGCTGAAATAGCCCTTTGTTGATATGTGTTTTAAAGACTTTAGATAAAAGATAATCTCATGAGTAAAAGAAATTTATTTATTGGAATTTCCGCTCTATGCGCTAGTTGTTTGCAAGGCCAAGTTGCACAGCCTAGGCCCAATATTATTTATATTTTAATGGATGATTTGGGGTATGGAGATATCGGCTGTTTCGGATAAGAAAAAATTGAAACACCTCACATTGATCGTTTGTGTAAAGAAGGTATTAAATTAACACAGCATTATTCCGGTTCTCCTGTATCGGCTCCGTCGCGTTGCGTATTGATGACAGGTTTACATTCCGGGCACGCACAGATCCGTTTTAATAATGAAATGCCTGAACGTGGAGCTGTCAATAATTATGATTCTGTATATGTACATAAAGAGTTGGAAGGGCAGTTCCCTTTGCAGGCCAATACAATGACTATTGAACGAATGATGCAGCAGGCAGGTTACACTACCGGATGTTTCGGGAAATGGGGACTTGGCTATCCTGATTCTGAAGGAACGCCCAATAAACAAGGCTTTGACCTATTTTATGGATATAATTGTCAACGCCAGGCCCACACATATTATCCGCCTTTTTTATATAAAAATGAAGACCGTGTTTATTTACAAAACACGGTGATAGATCCTCATTGATTTCCTTTGGGTAAAAATGATGATCCGAATGATCTGGCCAGCTACTCCAAATATACTCAAAAAGAATATGCGAATGACCTGATTTTTG
This sequence comes from Prevotella sp. MGM2, assembly GCF_002933955.1. GTDB lineage: Bacteria > Bacteroidota > Bacteroidia > Bacteroidales > Bacteroidaceae > Alloprevotella. Next base: position 2,685 of record NZ_BEWW01000017.1, on the reverse strand, counting down.
ATGAACTTGTAAAATTCGTAGATACTGCTGCTAATTCTTTCTTCCTGATGTGGACTACTCCCTTACCGCATGTGTCTTTACAAGCTCCTGAACGTTGGGTAAAATATTATGTAGAAAAATTTGGTGATGAAAAGCCTTATACAGGTATGGCTGGTTATCTGCCTTGTCGCTATCCACATGCTACATATGCGGCAATGATTAGCCATTTTGATGAGCAGATAGGCAAGTTGATTGAAAAATTAAAAAAGACAATCTATACGAGAATACACTTATTGTTTTCACGTCTGATAATGGTGCTACGTTTAATGGAGGAAGTGATTCGCCTTGGTTTAACAGTGGCGGTCTTTTTAAGTTTGAATACGGATGGGACAAGTGTTTCTTGCATGAAGGGGGAATTCGAGTTCCAGCAATTATAACATGGCCGGGTAAAATTAAACCGGGTATGGAAAGTGACCATATTTGTGCTTTTCAAGATGTAATGCCCACATTTGCGGAGATTGCAGGTATTGCTTGTCCACCAACAGACGGTATCAGTTTTCTATCTACATTACTTGATAGAAAAGAAGAGCAAAGGCAACATGAATATTTATATTGGGAATATCATGATCCTAAAATTGGCAGCAAGGCAATTCGTCTGGGAAAATGGAAGGGCATTCTTACAAATATACGAAAAGGCAACACACGAATACAACTTTATAATTTGGAAAATGATATCCGGGAAGAGCATGATGTAGCAACACAATATCCTAATATGGTGAAGTTATTTGAACGGTTAATGCTAGAAGCTCCTAACTAATTTTATTTTTGTTTTTAACAATATTCTAATTGGAAGTTTTCATTTTCTGAAGAACGAGTCAAAATTTTATAGGTTATTATAAAATAGGTGTTTTACTGGTTTAAGTTCCAAATTCCAAAATATGGAATTTGGAACTTACTGTAGTTAATTTTTAGGTATTGTGATAAGTTTATCCTTGAAATGTACTTAAGTTTAATACATTTGATGGTAAAGGGCAGAAGTTGAAAACAGGATTTTATTGACGATGTAAGTTTTATCAATTCTTTCATTCAGACGACAACAGTTTTATATTTCAATAAGGGTACTTATGATGTCGTTTTTAGGTAATTTGAAAAATGTTTTGTTTTTGTATGTTTGTATTTGCTTTATTTTTAGGAAAGGGTCTTTAAAAGTTCAACCACCCAATTTGTGGATGGTTGAACTTTGTTTTATTTGCTTTTAAAAATATGATTGTTAGAGAATTGTTTGTTTTAAGTGTGATTGTTTATTGACTAATGTGTGCTGTTGTTTTGTTTGTGATGTGTTAATAAACTTCAACGTAAGAGGCTAGCCTTTTGGTTTTCTCACGCAAGTCGTCTAAATTTTCATCAAGAGGTGCATTACATACAACAACTCCCATGCGACGGTTAATGCGTGTTGTTGGTTTGCCGAATATGCGTATGTCTGCATCTTCTTCACAGGTTCTTTCTAATCCACGGTAACGGGGACATTCCTGACTGGAAATGGGGGAGAGAATAACGGCGCTGGCACCTATTCGCATTTGTTTGATGCAGGGGATCGGCAGTCCTAGTGTTGCGCGTAGATGCAGTTCGAATTCATTGAAATTTTGTGTTTGGGCTAAAGTTACCATGCCTGTGTCATGAGGACGTGGTGACAATTCTGAGAAATATACACCATGCTCGTGGCTTAAGAAGAACTCAACGCCCCAAAGACCGGCCCCAGTTAGAGCTTTTGTTACTTTTTCAGCCATACTCTCTGCTTCGGTCAAGTGCTCAGGAGCGATATGTGCCGGTTGGAAACTTTCTTGGTAATCTCCGCCTTTTTGCACGTGTCCGATGGGGGGACAGAATAGGGTAGGGCCATTTTTCTGTGTAACGGTCAAGAGAGTGATTTCGCTATCGAAACGAATAAATTCTTCTATAATTAATTCACGAATGTCTCCACGACTGCCGCTGAGGCCGTATTCCCAGGCATGCTGCAATTCCGTTGGGCTTTTAACAATAGATTGCCCTTTGCCTGATGATGACATTAATGGTTTTACTACACATGGATAACCGATCTCTTCGGCCGCAGTTTTTAATTGTTCAAAAGTGGTGGCATAAAAATATTTGGCCGTTTTTAGCCCTAGTTTTTTTGCAGCCATATCGCGAATGGCTTTTCGGTTCATCGTGTAGTTGACAGCGCGGGCTGAGGGGGTTATCTGTATGCCTTTTTCTTCAAACTCGTAGAGCCGTTCAGTCCGGATAGCTTCAATTTCAGGTACAATTATATCTGGTTGATGTTTTTTTACGGCTTGATTGAGGGCTTCTCCGTCAAGCATAGAAAATACTTCAAATTCATCGGCAACTTGCATGGCAGGTGCACCGGGATAGGAGTCGCAGGCTATGACATGTTGTCCTAGCCGTTGGGCGGCAATTGTGAATTCTTTACCTAATTCTCCTGATCCTAAAAGCAAAATCTTTTTCATATCAAGCGTTTTATAAACGATTTTTGTACGAATAAAAGTCCAATGTCTGTTATTAGAACTACGGACTTTGCAAAGTTACTTTTTTTTTATGGTTTATCTTTCCTTCATTAGAGTAAATACACTGGCTGTTTTAGCATTTGCCTGTGGTTAATGGGGTCAAGCCGAAAACACGGTGCATGAATTTTGAGAAAAGTGTTAAATT
>NZ_BEWW01000016.1 GCF_002933955.1 Prevotella sp. MGM2 | reverse complement strand
AAATTCATGAACCGTGTTTTCGGCTTGACCCAGAATAAGGGTGATACTCAACGACGTTTCGTTTTTATTATTGATGAAATAAACCGCGGTGAGATTTCTAAGATATTTGGAGAGTTATTCTTTAGTATAGATCCTGGCTATCGTGGAAAAAATGGGTTGGTTAAAACGCAATACCAAAATATGATAACGGATAAAACAGATCCATTCTATGACGGATTCTACGTACCGAATAATGTTTATATTATTGGAACTATGAACGACATAGACCGTAGTGTGGAAAGCATGGATTTTGCCATGCGCCGTCGTTTTGCTTGGGAAGAAATAAAAGCAAATGAGAATACTGGAATGCTGGATGAACTTCAAGACATGAAGGATGAAGTTACAGACGTTATGAAACGCTTAAATGCTGCTATATGGAATGAAGAGTCCAATATTGGGATTGAAGGGTTAAATGCGGCATACCACATTGGTGGTTCTTATTTCTGTAAATTGCAACTATATCTTGATGATGAGCGTACTAACAAAAAATCAGCATACAGGCACCTTTGGGAAAATCACTTGAAAGGGGTGCTTTTTGAATATCTAAGGGGGACGGCAAACGCTACGGAAAATCTAAAAATGCTTGAATCGGTTTATTATAACGAAAATGGCAACAATGATATTGAGGGATAATACAAAATATTCTTCTTCAGATAAGCTTGGAGAATATCTGTCATTCAATAATATTGCTAACAGAAAAATATCAGATTTGTTAGACGATAGAGGTAATGACCTGCTTATTTATCCTCATTCATTTAGCCGGTGCGAGGATGAAATGGGTAGTCAATATCTATTTTCGTTACAAATCAATTGGAAAGAGAATAAATGTACAAAAGCTGTTTTGGAAACAGGGAATATGGTGGGCTTCATAGGCATGAATGGACAATCCGTTTCCATTCATTCTCGTTTTTCAAAAAATACAGAAGATTTCTTTTTACATTATATGCTTCAAAAAGTTTTATGTATCAATGTTGTAAGCTTATCACATGGAACTGCAAATGAACAAATATTCAATTCCCTTTTATATCTGTTTCCAAAACTTCTCAAAGAAGCATTAGCCCAAGGACTATATAAAGAATACCAACGGGATGAATACAATGATGCTAATGTACGAGGCACAATAGACATCAATAGGCATCTCAAAACAAATTTGCCATTTAATGGGGTCAAGCCGAAAACACGGTGCATGAATTTTGAGAAAAGTGTTAAATT
>NZ_BEWW01000015.1 GCF_002933955.1 Prevotella sp. MGM2 | reverse complement strand
CGGCGGTTGTGTACAAGGAGGGGCCGTATACTGTTACTGCGTGGTCTCAGGACAATCCTTATAATGGAGCGTTGCCAAGTGTTTATCGTCCTAACTTTGGTGTTAATTTTCCGGGAAATTACCCCTTGGGATGTGGGGTTGTTGCCGCTATGCAGGTTCTTGCCTATCTGAAACCGTCCATGACTATCAACGGCTTGAAGATGGACTGGGACAAAATGACAGAGAAAGCGGAAATTTCGGGTGGCGGATATTCCGATGAACTGATGATGGTGACAGCGTTGGGCAAGCATGTGTTTGAAGGCACCAAATCGGTGGCCAATATCAAAACCGATGGACAATACGGACCCTATGATGACAAGACAATTCCTATAGTGGAGTCGACAAGCACTAAGGTCTCGGAAATTTACAGTTTCTTGAATAAATATGTGACGTGTGGCGATTTTTATGAGCGGTTTGCATCTGACGCCCTGCTGACAGCCATTAGAGGCAAACATGTATCGATTATGGGAGGAACATGTCCAAATAAAAATACCAATCATGCCTGGATTATAGACGGCTTTGCGATATGTAAAAAATCGACAAGGGAAATTCTCCGTCAGAACGATTTGTATTTCCATGCTAATATGGGCTTGGAAGGTGGAGAGTATTCCGGCTATTATAGGGTAGACC
>NZ_BEWW01000014.1 GCF_002933955.1 Prevotella sp. MGM2 | reverse complement strand
ACATTTCAGCTCTCGAATGTTAACAAATGCACCGGAATTTCGGCTTGACCCGTTTATTTTCATTCAGACTATCTTACGCCTGCAATGGGATATACATTTAAATATCCTGATCCGGATGATCTGGATGAGACACTTGTCAGCAATATCAAAGGTTATATAGAGGAGTTCGGACAAATGCTGCATGAGGGAGGTGACATATCAGAGTATATTGATATATCGTCTTTTGCCGGCTGGACTTTAGGGCATGACATTCTGGGTACGTTGGACGGTTGCGGTTCGAATATGTTTCTCTATAAGGAGGATTATAATGTTGATGACCATACGTCCTCTAAATTGAAAATGGGACCGATGTGGGATTTTGACTCTACCTATAAGATGTATGGAAAGTGGAGTTCTCAGCATGGAATAGATCACTTTTACGTCAAGCGGTTATTTCAAAGAGAAGATTTTATTAAAGCTTATATAAATATATGGAAAAGAATCCGTAATAACGTTTATTCGGAAGTAATGGATGAGGTTCTTTCTTTGCAGGAAAAACAAGGAAAAGCCATTATGGATTGTCGCAGACTTGAAGAAGAACTGACCAAATATTATTTGTCTGTCGATTTGGAAGAAAACATAGACAGTGTCAGTCGTTGGTTTGAATCGCGTATCGCTTGGCTGGATGAGCAAATTGAGCAGATGGATTTGTCGGGATGTGACAATTGTGTTGGGAACGAGGAGGCTGTTTCCATGAGTGTTTATGACGTGTGGGGCAAGTTGTGTTGCAGGACTTCAGATATGGAGCATATAAAAATGATGGAGAAAGGAAAAACTCCTGACTTTTTGTTGTTGCCGAGAGGTGTTTATGCGGTGCATTTCATGTTGAAGAACGGTTCCTCTAGTTGTCGTAAGGTGATTATTCATTGACCCAAGGTAAATTATTTGGATATTTTACTGAAAAAAAATACCCAGAAATGAATTTGATGAAAACAATGGTTTGTTTTGTAGAATGAGGCGAGAAAAATGGAAGAAATGGGGGATGTCCGGTTTTAACATTTCTTGCTTTTGGAGGAAAAATGTCGTATATTTGCAGTGGCTAAGAGGATCTCCTTTAAGGTGGTCCTCTTTTTTCTTTGTTTTTCAGTCTGTTTTTAGAAATTCCGAGCGGTGTTTTTGTCAAAAAAGTCCGTATTGCCGTTAGAAAAGTCCGTATTCCTGTTCAAATTTCAATACTTGCTTTTTCTTCCATGTCTATGGGTAACTCCTGTTTTAGTACTCTAAATGTAATTGAATGTTAAATATGTTAATTTCGCAAACAGTGCGATGATATGTTTGGCACATTATTTGCAATATTGATTGAAGAATTTAAAGATTTAAAAATATTAAGATAAAAACCATGCAGAAAGGAACAATTGGAATAACTACGGAGAATATCTTTCCGGTAATTAAAAAGTTTTTGTATAGTGACCACGAAATTTTTTTGCGTGAAATTGTGTCGAATGCCGTTGATGCCACGCAAAAATTGAAAACTTTTGCCTCGAAAGGTGAGTTCAAAGGAGAAATGGGTGATTTGACAATTCACATTACTTTGGACAAAGAGGCGGGAACGCTTACAGTCAGCGACCGGGGCATTGGTATGACAGCCGATGAAATCGATAAATATATCAATCAGATAGCATTTTCAGGAGCTAATGACTTTCTCGAAAAATATAAGGATGACGCCAATGCTATTATCGGCCATTTTGGTTTGGGTTTCTACTCGTCCTTTATGGTGGCTGACAAGGTTGATATTATAACCAGAAGCTATCGCGAAGAGGCTCAGGCTGTAAAATGGAGCTGCGATGGTAGTCCGTCTTTTGAAATAGAGGATGCCGAAAAAGATGATCGTGGTACGGATATCGTGTTGCATATTTCAGACGATTGCAAAGAGTTTTTGGAAAATGGCAAGATAAAAGGGCTTTTGGAGAAGTATTGCCGTTTTTTGCCGGTGGCGGTAGCTTTTGGCAAAAAAACAGAATGGAAAGACGGAAAACAGCAGGAAACTGATGAGGATAACGTGGTTAATGACACGGAACCGCTTTGGACCAAAACTCCGGCAACGTTGAAAGACGAGGACTATAAAAAGTTTTATCGTGACCTTTATCCCATGAGCGATGAACCGCTCTTTTGGATACATTTGAATGTTGATTTTCCTTTCCACCTGACAGGTGTGCTCTATTTCCCCAGAATTAAGAATAATCTGGAAATGCACCGTAACAAAATACAGCTTTATTGCAATCAGGTGTTTGTTACGGATGAAGTGGAGAATATAGTGCCGGAGTTTCTCACGTTGCTTCATGGAGTTATTGATTCTCCCGACATTCCTCTGAATGTCAGTCGAAGTTATTTGCAGAGTGATGCCAATGTAAAGAAAATATCAACTTACATCACAAAGAAAGTCTGTGACAGGTTGCAGTCTATCTTTAAGAATGACCGTAAGGAGTTTGAGGAAAAATGGGACAATTTGAAACTGTTCATTCATTATGGCATGCTTTCAGAGCAGGATTTCTATGAAAAGGCCAATAAGTTTGCTTTGCTCAAGGATGTGGAAGATAAATATTTCACATATGAGGAATATAAGGATCTTATCAAGCCGACTCAAACGGATAAAGATGGTAATCTCATTTATCTTTATGCCGCCGACAAGGATGAGCAGTATAGTTATATTGAGTCTGCCAAGGCAAAGGGCTATAGTGTACTGTTGATGGACGGTCAGTTGGATGCTCCTTTGGTGGGTATGTTGGAACAGAAGTTTGAGAAGTCGCGTTTCTGCCGTGTGGATGGCGATGTAATCGACAGGCTTATTCAAAAAGACGATATAGCTAAAATCGAATTGACCGCAGAGGAAACAGAAAGCATTACAGGTGTTTTTACAGCCGAAATGCCTAAGTTGGAGAAAACAGAGTTTCATTTGGAAGCCGAGAGTTTGGGAGCGGACGCTCAGCCGATTGTTATTACGCAGAGCGAGTATATGCGTCGTATGAAGGAAATGAGTCGTTTGCAGCCGGGGATGTCATTCTATGGTGAAATGCCGGATATGTATAATGTAGTGCTGAATGCTGACCATCGTCTGGTGAAAGGTGTTTTGGAAGATGTCAAAGTGAAATTGGACGCTCAGTTACACTCTGTAGAGGCTGAACTTAAAGGTCTCAATGCCCGCAGAATGGCCATCGAACAAACTCAGAAAGATAAGAAAGCAGATGAAATTACACAGGAAGAGCGTGATGAACTCACGAAGTGTAATAATGATATTTCTGCTCAGCAGGATAAGAAAAAGCAAATCTTTACGGAATATGCCAAGACTAATGAAGTGATTCCTCAACTTATTGATTTGGCACTTTTGCAGAATGGTTTGTTAAAAGGTGAGGCTCTCACAAAATTCCTTAAGCGTAGCGTGGATTTGATTAAATAAATTGAAGTGGATATCGCAACCTATTCTACGAAAGTGGGGTAGGTTGCTTTTTTGTTTTCAGGCTTATGAAATTTTTTTTATTGCTGACTTTTTATCTTTTTGGGTCAAGCCGAATTTCCGGTGCATTTGTTAAAATTCGAGAGCTGAAATGT
>NZ_BEWW01000013.1 GCF_002933955.1 Prevotella sp. MGM2 | reverse complement strand
GGCTTGACCCGATTTTTTTGTAGTTTTGAGTCTCCTTGTCCTGGCACGGCGGGGTTCAATATCAAAAACTACAAATATGATTGCAAAATTAAAAAACATCCTTCGATGTTATGCAGTCGGAATGGGAATAAAAGAGAGGGCCAACACGTTTCATCTTTCCCGCAACACCGTACGCAAGTATGTCCGGCTGTTCATTTCAAGCGGCAAGACTACCGAACAGTTGCTTGAGCTTTCGGATGCACGGAGTTCCGTCACCGCGAGCCGTCGCAACGCCAGCTGGAACTGGACGCGCTGATACCGGACTATGTTGCCCGGCTCTCCCGCAAGGGCATGACGGTCCGCAAACTTTTCAACGAGTATAGGAGCGAACATCCCGACGGCTTTCAGGAGTCCGTGTGGAAAAGGCGCTGTCCGGCAGTACAGGTTCCATACCAATGTGGTGGGACACGTCGAGCATTACGCCGCCGACCAGATGTATGTCGACTTCGCCGGCGACAAGCTGGAGGTAGTGGAAGAGATGACAGTCGGCAAGAACTGCTATGTATCTCTTTTCAAACACCATTACAGCCTGCCGCGCGAACATGTGGGCAAGCGTGTGGTCATCCTTTATGACGCGGACACTGTAGATATTTACTGCGGCCTCAATCTCGTGGCGACACACGACCGCCGCGACATCCCCTACACCTACACGTGGAAGAAGGAACACAACCTGCCGGGACATTACGGCCCGTATGACAAGGATCTGGAGGAACTCTTCAAACGTGCAGCCGGGATGGACAACATCGTCCTTGACTATCTTCATGAAGTGGACGCCAGGATGCAGTACCCGCCGAAATCCTTCAGCAGCTGCCGCGGCATACTGTCGCTGGAGAAGAAGTACGGCACAGACCGACTTGTGGCGGCCTGTGCCTGTGCGACGATGAAGACGGTATACGGCTATCAGGCAGTCAAAGAAATACTTGAACAGGGCGATGACGCCGACTTCCTGCCCGACGAGGACGGAACAGTCCACGGCCCCGCGACTATTGCCCCTGCTCCGATGCACAAGAACATCCGTGGCCGCGAATACTACAGCCGCAATAATGAAACCAACAATACACACAACAATGGAAACAACCGATAAAACCGCACCGGTAACCCATCAGCCGGATCAGAACACAACATCGCTGGACCTGATGAACCGCATGAAAATGCACGGCATGGCCGAAGCCTTCCGCGAAAGTCTCGCCGGAACTACGGCCCAGTCAATGACCCCGGACTCCTTCCTCTCAATGCTGCTGCACCGTGAATGGGACTGGCGCGCACAAGCCGCGGTCACACGCCTTACCAAAAATGCGGCGTTCCGCTACAAGGCATATCCCGAAGAAATAGACTACGCCACAAACCGTGGGCTCGACCGCAACCAGATGTAACGTCTGGCTACCCTCGACTTCGTCCGAAACGGCCAGAACCTCTTCATCACCGGTTCCTCAGGCACAGGCAAAAGCTTCCTGGCCTGCGCCCTGGGGCATGAGGCCTGCAAGAAAGGCATACGTACCTTGTATGCCAACGCCTCCAAACTGCTCGGACTGCTCAAGGTCGCAAAGGTCAGGAACAGTCTTGAGGCCGAGCTAAAGA
>NZ_BEWW01000012.1 GCF_002933955.1 Prevotella sp. MGM2 | reverse complement strand
GATCTACACCATCTACCCCGACGGCTCCATCGAACTCCAGAGCGCCATATCGGCCAGCAAATCCTCAGTAGTGTTGCCGCGCATCGGCTACGCCATGCAGCTTCCGGCCGAACTGAACGCCTTCCACTACTACGGCCGCGGCCCCGTGAACAACTACAACGACCGCAAGACGGGTCAGTTCATCGAACTGCACAGCGGCAACGTAGCCACTCAGGACATCATGCTGCCCAAACCTCAGGCCATGGGTAACCGCGAGGAAGTGCGCTGGTGCGCCCTCACCAACCGGAGCGGCCACGGCGTAGTATTCATCGCCGACAGTGTCATGTCAGCCTCTGCCCTCCCCTGGAGCCAGCAGGAACTTACCGTAGCGGCACATCCTTATCAGTTGCCCCAAAGCACGGGAACGCACCTCCACCTCGATGCCAAAGTGACAGGCCTCGGAGGCGCCAGCTGCGGACAAGGCGGCCCTCTCCGCCCCGACCGCACGATGAGCACCAACTACAACTTCGGCTTCATCATCCGTCCGGTCAACATCGGCCGCGCCATGCCCGCCATCATCAACGAGGCGGCACACGTATCGCCCTCAGGCGAGCAGCCCATCAGCTTCTCACACAGCCGTACAGGCGTAGTAACCCTCAGCACGCCGGCCAAAAACCGCACTATCATGTACAGCCTGAACGGTTCCAAGAAAGCACAGCCCTACACTGCGCCCATCGACCTGCGCATGGGAGGAACCATCGTGGCTTGGTACAAAGACAATGCTGAGCTGAAGCTGAAAAAGACTTACGACAAAATAGAGAGCGTACCTCTTGAAGTTGTGTTCGCCTCCAGCGAAGAACCTGGCGAAGGTTATGCCACCCACCTGACGGATGGCGACACCGGCACCAAGTGGCACACGATGTACAGTATCACACTGGCCAAATATCCACACTGGATTGACTTTGACGCAGCCGAAACCAAAACAATGAAAGGTTTCGTCTACACACCGCGTCAGGACGGTCCCAACGGTCGCGTGAAGGACTACGAAATCTATGTCAGTCAGGACGGCAAGACATGGGGCACTCCTATAGCCAAAGGCAGTTTCAAGAACTCCGAAGCCGACCAGCGCGTCATGTTCAAGAAGCCCGTCAAGGCCCGCTACATCCGCTTCAACGCCCTCAGCGAACAGAACGGCAACGACTTTGCCTCAGGAGCAGAGTTCTCTCTCATAGCCGAATAAACGATTGCCGTTGGCTCCGGAGCCTCAGCCGCATCGGGGTTCGGAGCCAACCTTTCCTCAGACAAACGGCCGGCGTACTCAACACAACCGACCACCGGCCGGAAAATCAAAATTAGTGTAACCGCCAAGCGGGCAGCCTTTATATTGGAGGCTGCCCGCTTGGCGGTCTTATCACTGACAACTGCCAGCCCTGAACAGGGAGGCTCATCGGAAAACCACCTTATTATCGTAAAAAATCCTGATATCGGATTTCAAAATCCCCGTATCACAAACCAAAATCCATACCGGACTTTTCAAAAGACTTTGACAACTTCAATGACTTATCATTCCACTTTCCATTTTAAAAAACGATAGCAGGACAAAACAAGCTATTCCGAAATCAAACGTCAGCAAAAGACAAAATCCGAAAAAACTCCCGCCGGATTCAGCATTACGGAAACCGGCGGGAGGCTTTATTTGTCATTGCCGAAAGCGGGCAATAGATTTTCTTATTCGGCGGCTACAGAAATAACAACGCGGTTGTCGTCGTTGTTCTTGAACGGCTGAACGGAGTCACCCTTGAAGCCTGTGGTCAGACGAGAGGCTTTGATACCGTATTTCTGCACAAGGACATCGGCCACGGCCTTCATGCGCTTTTCAGAGATCGTACGGTTAATCTGTGCGTTGCCCGTGCCGGCATCGGCATATCCCACGAGGTCAGCCTTGGCTTCGGGATGGCTATTGAGCCAGTCGGCCAATTTCTTCACCTTAGGTTCTTCAGAACTGCGTATTACAGCACTGTTGATGGCAAAGAATACGTCGATGCGGATCTTCTCAGGCTGCTTCACTTCTTTCTTTTCCTCTACTACAACGGGCTTCTCCTCCACTACAGCAGGCTTGGGGGCGGGAGCCGGCTGTTCCTTCACGGGAGCGGGAGCAACGGGAACGGGAGCGGCTTTGTGCTTCTTGAAACCGAACTTATAGGTGAGGCCCACCATACCCGTCAGCTGCCAATCGCCGCGGCCGTTGGCCTTCGAGTTGAAACGGTCGTGCAGGTTGTTGGCATCCACTTCAAGATTCACAGCAAAATGCTTGGCAAAGGCATACTCCAGTTGAAGGCCGGCACGGAAGTTGTGCACCAGGCGGTCGTCTTCCCAGGCCATATTCTCCTTCACCAGCCCGCTGTTACGCAAAGCGTTGAGATCATCGTTATCCCAGGCGTAAGAAAGTCCCACACCTCCGATAAGATAAACGTTGAGCGGGGTATGACACTTCGAAGGCATCACAATTTTGGAAAGGTTGAGCATCAGGTCGAGGTTAGAGGTGACATAGTTATACTCATACGTCTTACCCACTGACTTGAAACCGCCCTTGTTTTTCCAGCCGCTCACATTGAGGCGCGTACCCACCACGGGTGAGAAGAAGTGACCCACGGAAAAAGCTCCTACAGGGGTAATGAGCTTACTCGCCTTATAGTTCGTAAACGTAACCTGACCACCGCCCTGCAGGCCTATAAATGTATAAGGTGCAGGTTTGTAGTCCTTCGTGCACGTGTGTTGCGCCGTGGCAACCGACGTTGTACCCAGCATCAGCAGAGTTGCAACCAAAGTCTTAAAATTAGGCATAATGTAATTAAT
>NZ_BEWW01000011.1 GCF_002933955.1 Prevotella sp. MGM2 | reverse complement strand
CCGTGTTAAAATTCCGATACGGACTTTTTCATCTTCACTGTCCGAAACCTATATTTTAGCACTTTAAAATGTTGCGGAAAGTTAAATATGTTAAAGCCGGAAAGGAGACGGCAATCTGCCGCAACACTTTCACGACCTCTTTCCTGCTCTGAAAATCTGCGGTTGGAAACAGACAGATTGTTTTCATTAAAATGCAGATATTTTGAACAAAAATTTTATTTTGTCGTTTTTTATTACTAATATTGCACTGTAATTTTAGTGTGTTTAACACAAATCCTTAATACCATGAAAAAAAATACTCACTATCTGTTTTTTCTTATCTCTAATGTCATGTTCTTCTGATATCGAACAACAAGCATCATTTAACACAAAAGCTAAATTATATAATCGCGAAAACGAAACGTACAACTTTCTAAAACGAAACGTACAATTTTCACTGTTTTTCACCCCATCAAAGCAAAGGCATTTAATCACCATTTAAGCGGTAATTAAATGCCTTTTGAACATCTGCAAAAAGCGTGGAAAATGTTGCTTTTCAGCTGCATTTTGTCTGCACTTTATTTGCTCAATTCGTAGAAAATCACTATCTTTACATAGTAATTAAGAGGTTCTTTTGCGTCGGTTTATCCCGTTCGCAAACCTTTCATGCAACCAGCTTGTCAAGCAGGCTAATGATATTTGCCTTTATCTTGCGCCTGTTGGAAAAGGCGCGTGAGTTTGACCCCCCCGCGCACGCGGG
>NZ_BEWW01000010.1 GCF_002933955.1 Prevotella sp. MGM2 | reverse complement strand
AATTTAACACTTTTCTCAAAATTCATGCACCGTGTTTTCGGCTTGACCCATTTTAAAGGATATTTTGATCTCAAAAACACCCTTCCGCTACCCTGAAAAGCATTACTTGGAATTTTAAATCTCCTTATTCGCGTTAAAATTCCAATACGGACTTTTGCTCCTTCCCTACTTTAAACCTATGTTTTAACACACCGAAATGTAACAGGAAGTTAAAAACGTTAAATCCCAAAACAGCTCATGTGACTAAAAAAACTTAGAATTTCTCGATAAAAAAGACGAAAAACAGCACAAAAAATCCCTTTATCCACCAAAAGACAAAGGGACACTCGCATGAAATAAAGAAATATTTCTCACTACCTTTTTACTTGTCGCGGTCTATCACATACGACAAATAATCCTTCAGCGCCTGCCTTACCTCACCATGGGAAAAAGCATCGAGACAAGCCAAGGCACGGGCACGGTAATCTTCCATCATACCGCGGGCATAATCGATACCTCCCACAGCCTTGGTGTGTGCCACCAGGCGGGCAATATCCTCCTTTGAGGCCTCTCCCTCTTTCACGCGGCGGGCTATGGCCAGCATTTCCCCGTCGGCCGCCGTCCGCAGAGCGTAGAGCACCGGCAGGGTCAGTTTGCCTTCAAGCATGTCATTGCCAGTAGGTTTGCCGATATCTCCCTCGTCGTAGTAATCGAATATGTCATCGCGTATCTGAAAGCACACACCGAGGTGCTCGCCGAAACCGCGCGCCGCCGCCACAAACTCCGCGCCGCCGCCGGCGGTAATCGCGCCCAACTCGGCACAAGTGGCGAAGAGTTCGGCCGTTTTGCGGCGTATTACGCTGAAATAGGCCGCCTCCGAAAACTCCGAACTGCGGATGTTGGAAAGCTGGAACACCTCTCCTTCCGATAAGGTGCCTCCCAAACGCGCCACTATGTTAACGCAACGCATATCCCCCGTCAGAGCCGACTGCTGCAAAGCCTTCGAAAGCAGGTAATCACCCACCAGCACGGCCACTTTATTACCATAGACGGCATTGGCCGAAGCCTGTCCGCGCCGTTCGCCGCTTTCATCCACCACATCATCGTGGACAAGGCTGGCCGTATGGAGCAATTCCAACGTAACGGCACTGCGAAGGGTGGACTCGCCCACCGCGCCACGCTCAGCCGCTACGAGCAGAACCAGCAGCGGACGCATCATCTTACCCTGACGGCTGCGTATATACGCCAGCGCCCGACCCAAAAAGTCATCGTCATGGGTCAGCGCCTCGTCAAAGAGTAGTTTGTAGCGTGAAAGGTCAGCCTCCACAGGCCGGCGTATCGCGGTAAGTACGTCCATTGCTGCTGTTTTGAGGACAAAAGTACGAATTAATCGTCACAGAATGGATAATTTTAAGTACTTTTACCGAAGAAACAAGCATATTACATGGAAAAATTATATCTCCTTGACGCCTACGCACTCATTTACCGCGCCTATTACGCCATGATCAATTCGCCGCGCATGAATTCCAAGGGCGAAAACACTTCAGCCGTATTCGGTTTCGTCAATACGCTCGAAGACCTCCTGCGCCACCGCCAACCGGACTATCTGGCTGTGGCGTTCGACCCCGCCGGACCCACCTTCCGCCACGAGGCTTATCCAGAATACAAGGCGCAACGCGAGGCCACCCCCGAGGACATACGCAACGCAGTGCCGCTCATCAAAGACATCATACGCGCTTACCGAATCCCCATTCTCGAAGCGCCCGGCTACGAAGCCGATGACGTGATAGGCACTGTGGCACAACAGGCTGCCGCCAGCGGGCTCGACGTGTACATGCTTACCCCCGACAAGGACTACGCGCAACTCGTGGCCCCTAACATAACCATGTGCCGCCCCGGACGGGGAGGAGCACCCATGGAAACATTGAACGAAGCCGCCGTCTGCGAAAAATACCAGCTCACCCAACCCACACAAGTCATCGATCTGCTCGCGCTCATGGGCGATGCCTCCGACAACATCCCCGGATGCCCGGGCGTCGGACAGAAGACTGCGCAAAAACTCCTCGGACAATTCGGTTCCGTCGAACAGCTCATCAGCCGCACCGGCGAACTCAAAGGAGCACTCCGGAAGAAAGTGGAAGAAAACACCGAGAAAATAAAATTCTCAAAATTCCTTGTCACCATCCGCACCGACGTTCCTATAGAGGTCAACCTGGAAGAACTCCGCCGAAGCGAACCCGACACAGAAGAATTGCGAAAACTTTTTGAGAGACTGGAGTTTCACACTTTTCTCAAGCGATTGTCGCCCGAACAGGTAACCACCTCGAAAAAACAGCCTGAGATGGCCTCTCTCTTCGACGTATTTCCAAGCGATGATCAGGAAGAAGAAAAACAAAGCAACCTCACGACACTAAAAGACCTGACACATAAATATCATCTCATTCAAGATCTTGAAGATGCAAAGAATTTATGTGATTTACTTTTGACAAAGCAAACAGTATGTATCGACACGGAAACCACGAGCACCGAGGCGGTAAGCGCCGAATTAGTGGGCATGAGTTTCTGTGCCGACACGAGAGAAGCCTGGTACGTCAGCGTTCCACGTGAAACGTCCGAAATCTTAAAATATGTTGAAGTATTCAGGCCGCTCTACGAAAGCGACAAAATTGTCAAGGTGGGCCAAAACCTCAAATACGATCTCAACGTTCTGGCACGCTACGGCGCGGAACTCCGCCCACCCATGTTCGACACGATGCTGGCCCACTACGTTGTACAACCGGAGTTGCGGCACAACATGGACTATCTGGCGGAAATTTACCTCCGCTACGCCACCATCCATATCGACCGCCTCATAGGCCCCAAGGGAAAAGGACAGAAGAACATGGCCGATGTCCCGCCCGAAGAAGTGTGCGACTACGCTGCCGAGGACGCCGATGTAACCCTGCGCCTCATGCTCCCCCTGACGGAGGAGATGGAGAAATTCCAGGTAACCTCCGTTTTTACCGATCTGGAAATGCCGCTCATGCCCGTACTTGCCCGCATGGAACGCTACGGCGTGCGCCTCGACACAGAGGCACTGGCAGAAACCGGCCGGCACTTCCAACAGCGTATGCAGGTGCTCGAAACGGAGATATACGAGCTGGCCGGACATTCGTTCACCATATCATCGCCAAGACAGGTGGGCACAGTGCTGTTTGAAGAACTGAAGCTCAACGAACGGGCCCGAAAAACAAAAAGCGGACAGTATGCCACAGGGGAAGAGGTGCTCGAAGCCCTGCGGGGGAAACACCCCATTGTGGGCAAGATTCTGGCACACCGCGCCCTTAAAAAACTCACAGGCACCTACATCGACGCACTGCCCAAACTGATCAACCCTGCCACGGGACGCATCCACACATCTTTCAACCAGGCGGTTACGGCCACCGGTCGCCTATCGTCGAGCAACCCCAACCTACAGAACATTCCCGTGCGCGGAGATGACGGCCGCGAAATCCGCAAGGCCTTCGTGCCCGAGCCCGGCTGCATTTTCTTTTCGGCAGACTACTCGCAGATCGAGCTTCGCATCATGGCTCATCTCAGCGGCGACGAACACATGATACAGGACTTCCGCGAGGGGCGCGACATACACGCCGCCACGGCAGCCCGCATTTACGGAAAACCAATCGGAGAGGTGACACGCGACGAACGGCGAAAAGCCAAAACAGCCAATTTCGGCATCATATACGGCATATCGGCCTTTGGGCTGGCCGAACGCATGGAGGTGTCAAGAACAGAAGCCAAAGAACTGATTGACAATTATTTCAGAACTTACCCAAAGGTAAAGGAGTACATGGAAAAGAGCATGGAAGTGGCACGCAGCCGCGGATACATAGAAACGGCCTTCGGCCGGCGCCGCTATCTGCCCGACATCAACTCGCGCAATGCCGTAGTACGCGGCTACGCCGAACGCAATGCCATCAACGCCCCCATACAGGGCACGGCAGCCGACATCATCAAAGTGGCCATGATACGCATTGACAACCGTTTCCTGCGGGAGGGCATCCGCTCAAAAATGATTCTTCAGGTACACGACGAACTCAATTTCAGCGTTGTGCCAGAAGAGTTGGAAACAGTGCGCAGCATCGTCATTGAGGAGATGGAAAGCGCCTGGCAAATGAGCGTTCCCCTGCGTGCCGACTGCGGCGAGGGAGCCAACTGGCTGGAAGCTCACTAAAAGAGGCTCGGCAGAACCGCCACCTTAACGCCGGTGGTGATTTTAACACTATTTGCTTTCCGTCGGAAATTTGTGTATATTTGCACTAGCGGAGCGGGGCATTCCATGTGGAATGCCCCGCTTTTCGCTTGTTTTCAGACTTGTAAGAGGCAAAAAACGGAGGATTTCCGGATTATTTTGCCGTATTTCTTTTTCAAAATCCCAGTATCACAATTTTCACTGGCCGTATTCGTGTTAAAATTCCGATACAGACTCCTCCTCCAGCCATCATTCAATCCTATGTTTTAACACATTGGAATGTAACAGAAAGTTAAATATGTTAAAGTGAAAAATCACGAATGACAGCCACAAGAGCCTTCAAAAGGCGGGATGCGCTGTTACGGATTTCGCCGGAACCCATAAAAGCACATCCCGCAAAAGGTATCACTATAATAAGCGTCAGAAAAGAGAAGACAGTGCGTCTCCTGGCGCCCAACATACAGTTGATCAATTCATAACCGCCTCAGCAAGCGCCTTTCCTAAAGCGCGGCCACGCTCCAAGGCATCAGCCGACGCGCCCTGCTTCCATTCCACCGGTTCGGCCGCCATTTCCATCTTCATGTGACCGTTATAAGCCGCGATGGTCTTGACAGCTTGCGAACTCCATGTGTAACCGCCGAAGAAAGCCAGTTTACGGCCACGCACCTCGCGATGGGCCAGACGCTTGAGAAGGTCTTCAACCACCGGAAACAGACCGCCGTTATAAGTGGGTCCGCCCACAGCCAGCGCGCCGTAGCGGAAAATGTCCGCCAACACGAAAGAGGGCTGCGACACACTGAGATTATGCACGATAACCTTACGCAGTCCGGCCGCAGCAGCACCTTCGGCCACGGCTTCGGCCACGCGCTGGGTGTTGCCGTACATGGAACCGTAGCAGACTACGAGGCCGGGAACGGTGACGCCCTCCGAAAAACGGCGGTACACATCAACGACACGCGGAACGGCCTCCGTCCACACAGGGCCGTGCGTCGAACAGATCATGCGGATGTCGAGGGCCGAGAGCTTGGCAAGGGCGGTACGCACCGGTGCACAGAACTTGCCGAGAATGGCTGCGAAATAACGCTCCATCTCTGAGATATAATGCTCATAGTCCATCGCAGTGTCCATCACGGCACCGTTCAGCGCGCCGAAGCAGCCGAAAGCATCACCGGAGAAAAGCGTCCCGTCCGCAGCATCATAAGTGACCATCGTCTCCGGCCAGTGGAGCATGGGAGCCAGATGGAAAGTCAACGTGCTGCGGCCCAGCGAAAGCGCGTCGCCGTCAGCCACCACGATGTCGCCCTCCGAGTTGGCGCCGTAAAAGCCGCCCACCATCTCCATCGTCTTGCGGTTGCCCACAAGGCGGATCTCAGGATAATACTTTCGGATAAGCGACAGAGCGCCGCTGTGGTCCGGCTCCATGTGGTTGATGATGAGATAATCCACGGGACGGTCGCCAAGGACGGCACGTATTTTTTCCAAATACTCGGCAAAAAAGGCCACATCAACGGTATCGACAAGCGCCACTTTCTCATCGTCAATGAGATAGGAATTATAAGAAACGCCGTGCGGCAGGTGCCAAAGGCCCTCGAAACGATGCTTCACGCGGTCGTTCACACCAACGTAATAAAGATTCTCTCTAATTTTCATATCTGTTGTCTTTTAACCCTCTCGGGAGGGAGTTTTCCATTGGCGGCAAAGTTACAATTTTCTTTTCATAAAAGTGAAAGACAAGCAGCCCTGACAACATCCCCGCCACATGAAAGCACCTCAGAAGCAATGGCCGCACCCAGTCACGGGCACACCGGAATGCCACTCCCTCACTCCGGCTGACTTGAAAAAAACTATAACGGACCGTAAACACACCCGAAACGTGCTCCAATCGCGTGCCAAAGCCCAAAAAACACCGATGAAAATTCATTTTCAGCATTTTTAAGCCTCGTCTGAAAAAAAGTTATGCCCCTCATGTTGCAAGAATAATATAAATGATTACCTTTGCCCCTGTGAAACTCTAGTAGAAACTCAAACAAATCTAAGTTTTATATGCAAACCAAATTGTATTTTTCAGTTGCACTGGCCTCTACGCTGGTGTTAACGTCGTGCAAAAAGCTCGGTGAACTTAGTGCCGACAATTTCACAGTGACTCCCTCCCCGATGGAAGAAGTAGCCAACCAGGTGCCCGTCACCATCAACGGCCGCTTCCCGGAGAAGTACATGAAGAAAAAAGCCACCGTTACGGTTGTCCCCGTATTGCGCTACGAGGGCGGCGAGGCTGTTGGCCAGCCCGCCTCTTTCCAGGGTGAGAAAGTGCAAGGCAACAATCAGGAAATCTCCTACAAGGTTGGCGGCAACTACACGATGAAGAACAGCTTCGCCTACGTGCCCGAAATGGCTCAAAGCGAACTCTACCTCACTTTCAACGCCAAAGTGGGCAAAAAGACCGTGAAAGTGCCCGAAGTTAAAGTAGCCGACGGCGTTATCGCCACTTCCACGCTCCTCGCCATGACCTCGCGCAACGCCAACACGGCCAACGCCGCCGACGCCTACCAGCGCATCATCGCCCAAAAGCAGGAAGCACAAATCAAATACCTCATCAACCAGGCCAAAGTACGCTCCAGCGAACTCAACAGCGTAAGCATCAAAGACTTCGTCAAGATGCTCCGCGACATCAAGGCTGACCAGAAAGGACTTCAGCTCAACAGCATCGAAGTATCGGCCTACGCCTCTCCCGACGGTGCTTTCAACTTCAACGAAAAGCTCGCACAGCAGCGTCAGGGCACTTCCTCCAGCTATGTTCAGGGTCAGTTGAAGAAAGCCGCTCTGCAAACCAACATCGACAAGAAGTACACCGCTGAGGACTGGGACGGCTTCCAGCAGCTCGTATCGGCTTCCAACCTTCAGGACAAAGACGTGATTCTCCGCGTACTCTCCATGTATCAGGATCCCGAAGAACGCGAAACACAAATCCGTAACATCTCCGCCGCCTACAGAGAACTGGCCGATGAAATCCTGCCCGAACTCCGCCGTGCACGCATCACGATGAACTACAATATCATCGGCCGCACAGACGCTGAAATCCAGCAGCAGTTCGCCAGCGATGCCTCAAAACTCTCCGTAGAAGAACTTCTCTACGCCGCTACGCTGACCAACAACGCCAACGAAAAGGAAGGCATCTACAACAAAACAACGCAACTCTTCCCCAGCGACTACCGTGCCTACAACAACCTGGCTGAACTCGCTTACCAGAAAGGTGACATCGCCAAGGCCCAGAACTATCTGACACAGGCTGCCGCCAAGAGCAGCGCCGCCGAAGTGAAAGCCAACGAGGCTCTCTTCGCCATCGCACAAGGCAATATCGCCAAGGCTGAGCAGGCTCTGGCCAAAGCTACCGGCGCCAAAAACTACAACGAAGTACGCGGTAACCTCAACATAGCCAAGGGCAACTTCGCACAGGCCGCTCAGGACCTCCGCGGCGCCAACACCAACAGTGCCGCCCTCGCACAGATTCTGGCCAAGGACTACACCGGTGCCGCCCAGTCTCTCGCAGCCGTAGCCAAGGCTGATGCCACCACCAGCTACCTCAAGGCTATCCTCGCCGCACGCACCAACCAAAGCTCTACGGCTCTGAGCAACCTTCAGGATGCTATTGCCAAAGACGCTTCCTTCAAAGCCCGCGCAGCTAAAGACCTCGAATTCGCTAAACTTTTCGGCGACAGTTCTTTCAAGAACCTCGTTAAATAAAGTTCAGGATAAGACCATAACGTAATGGGCCGGCAAGTTCACCGGTTAACAAGTAAGAAAAAATGCCCGTCGGGCCTCATTGCTTGTTACCCGGCCAACTTGCCGGCCTGTTGCCTTTACCCGCCACCAAACGACACAGGCATTCCCCTATAAGCCGCAGGCGCCGGTGGCCCGGCCACAGATATGAAAGGATAAAGGCACCGACCGCCGTCAGCTGGACCGTAACAACCGAACAGTACCATGACAAACGGCCATATCCCCCACCTCCCCACAGTTATAAGAACCATGTCAAACCGAACCATCCTGCAAGCCGTCAGCCTGCTGCTCCTGTTCACGGCCTGCTCACAGCCTAAAAACCGCATACGCCTCGAAGGCAGCATCGACAACGTGAGACACGCCGAATTCTACGCATACAGCGAAGACGGCACCTTCAACGGCATTGACACCATACGCATAGAAAACGGGAATTTCACCTACGAACGGGAACTGAGCCAGCCCGTCATTCTCACTCTGCTCTACCCTAACTTTTCCCGCACCTACATTGTGGCCGAACCGGGAAAGACCATCAGAATGACCGGCGAAGCGGCCAAGCTCGGCGAGGCCGACATCACAGGCAACGAGGACAACAAACGCCTCACCGCTTTCCGGCAGAAAAATGCCGGAAAAAATGACAACGACATCCGGCTGGCCGCCTCCGACTTCATCCGCTCCAACAGCCGGTCGCTGGCGGCAATAGCCGTGTTCAAGCAATATTTTGCCGAGGCCCGCCAGCCTTCCCCCGACACCAC
>NZ_BEWW01000009.1 GCF_002933955.1 Prevotella sp. MGM2 | reverse complement strand
GGCAAGGATTTCAAAACCGGTCAAACTCTTGTCAAAAGCGGTTTTGCTCCGATAATCGGCACACGTTGTCTGGGCCTGTCGGGATGGTTCTCCACTAATATCCTCGGCAACCGCGATGGTCTTGTGCTTGATGAACCTGCCAACTTCCGCACCAAAGAGGTTTCAAAACTTTCAACGCTTGAAAGCATTCTCGTTCAGGAAGAGCAACCTGACCTTTACACAGATTATTATCATAAGGTGCGTATTAACTATTATCCACCACGCAATGACAACAAGGAGGGTTGGGACAATATCGACATATTCGGTTGGATGGGGTATCCCATGCAGATTAAAATCAATTTCCTATGTCGTGACTCCATTCTGGCCGCTCCGTTGATGCTTGACTTGGTTCTTCTTTCAGACCTTGCAGCCCGTTCCGGCCGTTACGGCACCCAACACTTCCTGAGTTTCTTCCTCAAAAGTCCGATGCATGACTATACACAAGGAGAAGTACCTATCAACCACCTCTTCCAGCAA
>NZ_BEWW01000008.1 GCF_002933955.1 Prevotella sp. MGM2 | reverse complement strand
CGGAGAAGAAGGCGATGGCGTTGCTCTACAAGTTGGAGAAACATACCATCGATCTGGTGAAACTGAGCCGGGAGATCGTGGAGCTTTCAAGGGAGATGTATGCCAAGCGGGAACAACAGAAAGGATAAATTCCATTGTACACCTAAAAAATA
Source organism: Prevotella sp. MGM2 (assembly GCF_002933955.1). GTDB lineage: Bacteria > Bacteroidota > Bacteroidia > Bacteroidales > Bacteroidaceae > Alloprevotella. The sequence continues at coordinate 613 of NZ_BEWW01000008.1, read as the reverse complement.
CAGTAGATACACAGCCCTGTGAAATAATGCGAAACGCCGAGAATTTCATTGGGCCCGGCATATCATCATTGGACGTTCGGAACTATATGCGAAAGATGGAAATCGACCAAAAGGATTGAAAATATAATTCCACCTATCATAGAAACGACTTTGTCATTATGCGCAATCGTTTCTATGTTTCATTTACCTCTTTTTACTTAGTAATCAACACAAAATTATTACTTTTGTAAAATGATTCAAAAGGAATTCGATTTTTACAGACCATGTAAGCTATTGCAACCTTACGTGAGATATTATTGGGTATTCAAAAGTAACCAGTTTTTGAATACTCTGACTTTTCCTATCGGTTGCTCTCAAATCATTTTCCATAAACAAGCACCGTTATATATCCCTGAACTAAATGTTACACAAGACAAACTGACTGTGAGCGGACAAGTTAATTTCTCGTCACACCTATATGCAGACGGAAATACGGAAATGATAGTGGTTGTATTCCACCCTCACGCCATGAGTATGTTTCTGAACATGCCGACATCGCTCTTTTACAATCAAGAAGTGTCCGGTTACAGCCTTGAAAACAAAAGTTTGAATGAACTGGCTACACGAATATTCG
>NZ_BEWW01000007.1 GCF_002933955.1 Prevotella sp. MGM2 | reverse complement strand
TTGCCGTGGTGCGCGATGCCGACGGGTTTGACATTCCCACACTTGTTAAAGAATGCGTTGTGGTGAGCACCGACAGCTATAATATAGCCCGTCCGCAACCTGCTGAGAAAAACGATGCCCCTTCGGTTCCCGTGCGTCAATTGCTTCATCCGGTCGAAGAAGAGGAAGACAACCGCCCCATTACCTTCCGGCCGAAGCCGTTGGAACGTCGGGGAGCCGACGTGCTCAATGCCATGCTCGCTTTCGTGCCTGTCAACGTGAAAGAAATATCCGACACCGCGTTCGAAATGTATCTCGTCAACGACAGCAATTACAATCTGCGCTTTGCGCTTTTTGCCCATGGCGAAAAAGCCTGCGTCCTTCGCCACGAGGGCGAAGTGGAGGCCAACACCAAACTCTTTCTCGAGGAGTTCCGTCGCGATGTACTGCCTGAAATGGAGCGTCTCACGCTTCAGGCCATAGCCTTTAAGCCCTCCAAGCCTTTCCAGGGCAAAGCTCCGCTCAACGTAGGGTTGCGTGTGGACGGTACTCGTTTCTACAAACTCCACACATTCCGCGAGACGGACTTCTTTGAGGAGCCGGCACTGCTGCTCGACATCGTGTGCGATGACCGTCCTGTCCGTTCCGTCTATGTTGAGGCCGGCGAACTGCAAGAGGTGCTGGTGTCGCCCAAACCGGCAGACCGTCCTGTGCGTCAGCCGGCGCGCAAGGCTCAAGACAACGATTCTTCACGTCCCGTAGAAATTGATCTGCATGCGCATGAATTGCTTGAAACGACAGCCGGTCTGCAACCGGCCGATATCTTGGAGTTTCAGCTGAAAACTCTTAGAGAGACTCTCGACCGCTATAAAAAAGAACGTGGCCGCCAACTCGTGTTCATTCACGGCAAGGGGGAAGGCGTGCTTCGTCAGGCAATCATCCGTGAACTGAAATTACACTAC
>NZ_BEWW01000006.1 GCF_002933955.1 Prevotella sp. MGM2 | reverse complement strand
AGCACACACGGAGGCGCTTGATGGCCGCTACGCCAACCTCCTCCTTCAGGTCGCAGCCGTAGCCCGACATGGTGAGGCGGAACGACCCGAGATCGCCCAGACGCACACTGTGGCCGTTGCGCAAGGCCAGGATGATCTGAGCCTGAAGGGCCGAAAGGACCGCCTTCACGTCAGGCTCGTCCACGGTGCAGGTCTGCGAAATGCGCTCCACGATGTCCTGAAGCGACATCGGCACGCAGCGGGCCGGAGCGGGATAAAACTTAACGACTTTGGTAATAGGGTTCTTGCGTTCCTGTGCGATGAAAGTAATCATGGTGTCAAACTTTTTTTGAGGTTAGTAACTGAGATGAAAGCCAGCCGTTCGCCCCGTTCCCGGGCAGCGGGGAGGAACACCCGACAGTGCAAAGTTACGGCCGCCGCAAAGGGCACTTCACTTTTTCGGCGCCCGCCACCCCCTATCCGGCCACCTGTTTCATACTGCAACGGACTGTGGGACAATCTCTTCGGATTTTCTCATTTTTTCTTCCCCGCCAGCCTTTTTCCGCCGCCGTTTGCCGTCAGCGATGGTGCGTTCCACAGTTTCCGCCTATGCCTTTCCCCCTGCCCTCATTCTTTCCTCTTTCCCTCTTCCCGTCCGCCCCGTTCCGTTTCCTTTCCCGTTTTTTCCACACCCTCCGAAGTCTTTATATATAACATAGGTTTTCTTCTCTTTTTAAAAAGGGAGAAACAAAATGATGTATATGATATTCTGTGGAAAGTG
>NZ_BEWW01000005.1 GCF_002933955.1 Prevotella sp. MGM2 | reverse complement strand
CACAAAACCCTCAAGAGCCTGCTGGGCACGGATGTAAGCCACGCCGCCACCAGTCACGATGCCTTCCTCAATAGCGGCACGCGTAGCGCAAAGAGCATCATCGCAGCGGTCTTTTTTCTCCTTCTGCTCTGTTTCGCTGGCAGCACCGACTTCGAGCACACATACACCGCCCGAAAGTTTGGCAAGACGCTCCTGAAGTTTTTCCTTATCGTAAGAACTCGTGGTAACAGCCATTTCATTTTTAATCTGACTGATGCGCTCCTGAATGTTCTCTTTAGCGCCGGCACCGTTGACAATGGTAGTGTTGTCCTTCGTCACAGTCACCTTTTCGGCCGAACCGAGCATTTCGAGCGTAGCCTGCTCAAGCTTCAAGCCTTTCTCTTCACTGATGACAACACCACCGGTAAGAACGGCAATATCCTCAAGCATGGCCTTGCGGCGGTCGCCGAAACCGGGAGCCTTCACGGCGCAAATCTTGAGCTGTGTGCGCAGGCGGTTCACTACGAGCGTAGTGAGAGCCTCGCTGTCAACGTCCTCGGCAATAACGAGCAAGGGACGACCGCTTTGAACGGCAGGTTCGAGAATGGGAAGAAAATCCTTGAGGTTACTGATTTTCTTGTCGTAAATGAGAATATAGGGATTCTCCATTACGCACTGCATCTTTTCCGTTTCAGTTACGAAATAAGCCGACAGATAACCGCGATCGAACTGCATGCCTTCTACTGTTTTCAATACCGTGTCGCGGCCTTTGGCATCCTCTATGGTGATGACACCGTTCACACTGACGGCACGCATACCGTCGGCAATGAGTTTACCG
>NZ_BEWW01000004.1 GCF_002933955.1 Prevotella sp. MGM2 | reverse complement strand
CTCCTTGACTCCAGCTACGTATCAGTGCTCTTCGGCAACATCAACGTCGGCCTGACAGGCAATATCGGTCTGAAAAATTTTGTCTATAAACTCTCGCCTGCCGACCAGATAAAATACGGCGGCTATGAATACACCACTTTCATGAGCCCCACGGTGAGCGCGCAGACTTTTCTTGACGGGCTGCACGACAAGAACCGCATCGACACTTATCTCAACTATAATCTTTTTTCAGTAGGTTTCAAAGCCTTCGGCGGAACCAATCTCGTGGAACTGAACCTCCGTTCGAACACGAACGTATCGTTACCCTACGAACTGTTCGAATTCATGAAAACCACCGGTGAAAAGGAGAACTACAATCTCAAGAACATAGGCCTGCGCACGCAGAATTATGCCGAAATAGCTTTGGGACACAGCCGTAGCATCGACAACCGGCTCACCGTAGGTGGAAAAATGAAATTCCTTCTGGGCTTTGGCTATGCCGACTTCGCCGTGAAAAACCTCAACCTGACCATGAACGGCGACCAGTGGCGCGTACAGGGCGACGCCCGCCTAACGGCCGCTTTGCTCAACACAAAGCTGGAACATGAAACGGCCGACAAAAACGCTCCCGATGGCCGTCCCCGCGTAAAGGGACTTGACGACATAGCCTTCGGCATGCCCGGTTTCGGCGTGGCCTTCGACCTGGGTGCCACCTACAAACTGACAGACGACCTCACACTGAGCGCCGCCGTGACCGACCTCGGTTTCATCAGCTGGAAGGGCGCGCAAAAGGCATCGTCAATGGGTGACTACACCTTCGATGGATTCGACAACATTTACGTAGGCAGCAACAATACCGGCGACAACAAGTTAGGCGACCAGTTCGAGAAAATAGGCGATGACCTCGAAGAGATGTTTGCCATCTACGATGACGGGGAAAGCAATGCCACACAAGCAATGGCCGCTACGGTAAACGTAGGAGCGGAATACACTCTGCCGGCTTACCGTAATTTGCGCTTCGGATTCCTTTACACCTCCCGCATACACAGCCTCTATTCCTGGCATCAGGGTATGCTCTCCGCAACGGTACGTCCGCTCAAATGGATAGAAGCCACCGTCAACGGCGGCGTATCGAGCACAGGATGCACATTCGGTGCGGCGCTCAGCCTCAAGGCCAAGCACTTCAACTTCTACAT
>NZ_BEWW01000003.1 GCF_002933955.1 Prevotella sp. MGM2 | reverse complement strand
ATCGCGCACCACGGCAATGTCACGACCCTGAAAACCTACAATTTCTCCGCCGCCTACATCGTTGAGGAAGCGCACTTTATCTCCTATTTTCATAGCGTATATCTGTTTATATTATATAAATGAGACACAAATCCTTCTGAGGGCAAAAATACTAATTTTCTTCGAAACCGGCATGTTGCACAAAAATCCGCAACGGTCTCGTCTAGAAAAAGACGCTATTAGTCGAAATGATTTTTTCATTTTCGGCGGGTTGTTTACCTTTGCATCATCAATCGCCGGCAATCAGCTGGCAAGCACTTTAAAATAAACCTTTTAAAAGCAGACTGTTTTATGAGAAAAACATTAATGACCCTTCTTATGGTGTTCACACTCGTTACTGTAACGGCCAGCGCCCAGCGCAACGACCGCCGCACCGCTTCTAAGGCCCGCACGGAGAAAATGGCCGAGCAACTGGCAAAAGATATGGAACTTGACGAAGAGACCGCTGCATGGTTCAAACCCATTTATGTGGAAATGCAGGACACTTTGCGGACCATCCGCCGTACTTCGCTTACCGATATGAGACGTGGCAAAAAGGCCAGAGAGAAGATGACGGACGAAAAGGCCGAACAAATCATCATGGGGCGCTTCAGCGCCACTGAAAAGGAAGTGGCACTGAAACGCGCTTACTACACACGTATGCGTGAACGCCTATCTCCAAGCCAGTTAATCAAGATTTTTGCCACTCCCTCCATGCCTGAACGGCAGCGCATGCCACAAAACAACGGACATGGCTTCCCCGGTGGAGGTCCGGACTTTCCTGGAGGTGGAGGCCACGGCGCCCCATTCTAAATCCACTACGTCCTGATATTTTCATCGCAACTTCACAACTTTTTTCATACGCAACAATTTGACAGAAAGGCAGCCTGTTCCTTAAGGAAGAGCGCTGCCTTTCTGTCTTGATTACAAACAGAATGCTCTGTCTGCCCCACTTTACCTGTTTAGTCTTTCACTACATTTCAAAGTTTTCAAACATAAATTGAATTAAGAGGTTGAAACGTGTTGTCTGATGATAAATGACTAACTTTGCCATAGTATCGGAGTTGTGCCATCAGGGGTCACAAGAGCAAAACGATATTCCATGTTTTTTTGAACATACATTTATTCAATTATGCCATATTATGAAAAATAGAAGATGGTTATGGACGGCTTTGTTTTGCCTTACCGTCCTGACGGTTCATGCCGACAAACGTTATGCCTTAGGCAGCCTGAACCTGAAACTGATGACCTGTGGGTTCGGAAACTGCCGGGCAAACAAAAGTGTTGACAACAACGCTTTGAGACTTAACGGTAAAACTTATGAAACGGGCGTGGGCACTCACGCCGACAGCCGCCTGAAGATTTGGGTGAACGGCACGGGCAAGCGTTTCAGTGCCATAGTGGGCGTGGACGATGAGGCTACGGAACGTGGCAGCGTACAATTCCGCGTGACGGGCGATGGCAAAGTACTAGCCGAGTCACCAGTCATGAAAAAAGGCCGCATACCGTTCAAAATCAACGTCAGCATTGCAGATATCGACACTCTTTGTCTGGAAGCCTTGGCCACGGATGACGGCAACAACAACGATCATGCCGACTGGGCCGATGCCTGGGTGGAAATGGCAACGGGGGAACCTCAGGCCATCCCTTCATTCGATGTTATTGAAATCGGTACGGAGAATACGGTCCTAGCTTTAAGCACCGACAAAAAAGGCAATCTGTTTCAGCAATACTTTGGGATGAAGGCTGGTGTAGACGCTATATTCGGCAACGGCGAAAGGCACGACCAGGCTTACCCTACCATACAGAGCAGTTCCGACTTCAGCTATTGGCAAACGCCCGCGTTGCATATCATCCATTCCGATGGTCACACCTCAACGATGCTACGCTACGTTAAAAGCGAGACAACGAAGACGGACAATAACGTCACGCTCACAACTGTTGAACTGAAAGATCCGAACTATGACTTCACCGTCCGCCTCCACTTTAAAACCTATGCCAAAGAGGATGTCATAGAGCAATGGGC
>NZ_BEWW01000002.1 GCF_002933955.1 Prevotella sp. MGM2 | reverse complement strand
GTGGAAAACATGGTGAGGGATGCGCAGAAACTCCTGAACACGCTGTAAGTAAGCCGCCTGATGTCCTCTTGAGGCGGAAAGGCATATTATACATATCGTTTCATGGCCGGCAATCTTTCTCAAAGGTTGCCGGTCATAATTTTATAGTAGGGATTTTCGTTAATGATGCAGAGCGGATGTCTGCAACCCGAGTAGTCTCATCAAGACGATTTCAAAAAGAAAGCATCGCGTTTCCTTCCGATAGGACGCGATGCTTTTCCGTTTTGCAACATATCATTCCGGTTATGGAAAGGGAGCCGGAATTAATTCAGGCTGATGTTGAGCAGCCGGATGGTGTTGTCGTTGAAAACCACGTTTGAAGACTCTATTCCTATGCTGGCGTTCAAGGCGTAGGCGTTTTCATCGAAATCATCAATCTTTATGAAAATGTCGATTGTGCCATCTACAGGAACGTTGGTCGTTTTGTCACGGCTGAAATTCTCGCCATCGAAGGAAATCCCGGTGCTCCAGTAGTCGTAGTAATTGCCGAAGTTGTCCAGTGTTCTGCAGCTCCCCAATTTGAGATTTTTCAGTTCCTTGCCCGTATTGTTCTTCAGGGAGAATGCCACGATGCAGTTGCCGTTCTCGTCGTATGATATCTGGCGCATGGTATAGTCCAGCCGGCGGTCGTTAGTCTGTATGCCGTTTGACATCACGCGGTGGTCAGTCACAGGGATATTCTTGCTGCTGACGCCTCCACTGAATCCGTGTACCGGCGATTTGCAGTTGAAGGCTAACTCAATGCGTGTGGCGGAGTTGGTCGGGTCGAAGTTTGTGATCTTGAAAGAACCTCTGATGGTTTCGCCGCTGCGGATGGAAGTTGTCCGGTTGTTGCTGTAGTCGCCCTCTCCGAAAGCCACGTAAGTTTCCCCATTATCCACCCAGGTATAGCTGTTGCCCAGGTTGTCGTAGGTTTTCAGGGAGCTGAGGTTGAAGTTCTGTTCGTCTTTCTTTGAGATGTTTTTCACGGTAAAGTCAACGATCAGCACACTGCCCACACGCTCGCATCCGGTGATGGTCATTGCGTAATAGTCGTTGAAGTTGGGCTCGTCGTCCTTGAGCAGGTCGTCACACGAGGTAAGGCCGCATGCCGCCACGAGCATAAGGATCAGAAACTTGAAGGTTTTCATTGTTACAGGAAAAGTTATGGGTTAATAAAATGTGAATTATGCTGTCCCGGATTATCCCGGAAGGGGGTGTTTCGGGAAACACTGTGCAAAATTACCTTAATAAACCTGAATGCTGTAAAAAAGGGTCAAGCCGAAAACACGGTGCATGACTTTTGAGAGAACTGTT
>NZ_BEWW01000001.1 GCF_002933955.1 Prevotella sp. MGM2 | reverse complement strand
ACATTTCAGCTCTCGAATTTTAACAAATGCACCGGAATTTCGGCTTGACCCGGAATTTCGGCTTGACCCCTTTTAATTGTTGTTAACTTGTTTAAGTCCGATGCTGAGGTATAGACAAATAAAAAACGTGGACTTTTTGCTTCGTCTACGTTTCGGAGGTATCGGCAAACACCTTGCAATCATATACGAGTAAAAGCCCACGGATATACCATAGGCATCAACTTTTACTCTTGATTGCTTCATTAAAATTTTGCCGATTTTTCCGAAACAAGAATAAAGCTAACGCTTTCTATTTTATATGTCTTTAATTGACTATGCTACATAGGCGGTTTGCGGTTTAGTTATTTGGGTGCAAAGATACAAAGAATTATTGATAGTTGAGTGCTTTTCAGTCATCTATATCAAGTGTTCGGATAAAATTTTGTATCTTTGCAGTTATAATTGAGGTGTACGACCTCATCAAGAGAAAAAGAAAAATGGTAAACCACAACGTAAACCATAAAACAATAGAACTTATTAACTCTTTGAAAGACAAAGAGAAAATCAAAATACTTTTTGTGTGCCTGGGCAATATCTGCCGTTCGGTAACGGCTGAGGAAATATTTCGTACATTGGCTTCTCGGGCCGGACGTACAAGTGCATTTTTCGTCGATTCAGCCGGCCTGATAGACTATCATGAGGGCGAACTGGCTGACAAGCGCATGCGCAGTCATGCCGGCGCCCATGGTTACCATCTGACACACAGGTCGCGGCCGGTGAAAACTGACGATTTCAAACGTTTTGACCTTGTGGTGGCTATGGACGAGGACAATGTGCGCCGGTTGCGCCGGCTGGCTCCTGACGAAGAGGCCGCCGGAAAAATAGTACGCATGGCGGACTATCTCAGTCGCCACGAAGGCTTTTCAGCCGTACCTGACCCTTATTATGGAAAAGCGGAGGACTTCGAACTCGTTATCGAACTGCTTGAAGATGCCTGTGCCGGCCTGCTGAGTGTGTTAAAATAAATTCCGGCGTTAAGACGGAATGGAAAAAAGCGGACTTGCCGGTTGCGGGCTTACTTTTTTTCTCTAATTTTGTAGCATCAATCGTAATAATACTATAAATAAAATCTTAATATCATGGAACAGAAAGACCTGAAACACATCGTATCGCAATTCAACATTGAGGGTAATGTAGCCGAAGTAAAGCCTTTGGGCAACGGACTCATCAACACTACTTACAGAGTATGCACAGAGGGCGATGCCCCCGATTACGTGTTGCAGCACGTTAATAACGCCATCTTTCCCGACGTGGAAATGCTGATGGATAACATCGTAGCAGTGACCGGTCACATCCGCCGGAAATATGAGGCCGAGGGTGTGGCTGACATCGACCGCAAAGTGCTCAGTTTCGTTGCTGCAAAGGATGGCAAATATTTCTATTTCGACGGCGAAAAGTACTGGCGCATCATGGTATTCATTCCCGAAACTGTTTCGCAGACAGCCGTAACACCCGAAAGTTCGAAAATCGTAGGCGAAACGTTTGGCAATTTTCAGGCTATGTTGGCCGACATTCCCGTTCAGCTCGGCGAAACGATTAAGGACTTCCATAACATGGAATTTCGCTTGCAGCAATTACGCGAGGCTGTGGCCGAAAATAAGGCCGGCCGTCTGAGCGAGGTGCAGTGGCTCGTCGATGAGCTTGAAAAGCGTGCGGAGGAAATGTGCAAGGGCGAACGTCTCCACCGTGAGGGCAAATTGCCCAAGCGTATCTGCCACTGCGACACAAAAGTTGATAATATCCTTTTTGACAAGGACGCCAATGTTCTCTGTGTAATCGACCTCGACACTGTGATGCCCAACTTTATTTTCTCCGATTTCGGCGATTTCCTGCGTTCGGCTGCCAACACCGGCAAGGAGGATGATGAGAATCTTGACAACGTGAATTTCAATATGGACATATTCAAGGCTTTTACCGAAGGTTATCTGAAGAGCGCCCGTTGCTTCCTCACGCCACTTGAAATAGAGAACTTGCCTTATGCCGCTACTCTCTTCCCTTATATGCAGACCGTGCGCTTCCTGGCAGATTATATTAATGGTGACACTTACTACAAAACACAATATCCTGAGCATAATCTTGTGCGCTCAAAGGCCCAGTTCAAGCTTCTTCAGAGTGCAGAGGAACACTTGTCGGAGATGAAAGCATTTATAGCTAAACAATTGGCATAATCGAACGGTTAAAATAAAACTTGTTACGGAATGCAAAACGAGCAGGCTATCTGTCTGTGTCGTTTTGCATTCCGCTTTTTCTTTGTATCTTTGCAACGGGTTGAGAAATACCGGAAAATCATTTTCAACGGTATTGTGGCCTGAAAATATCAGTCAATAAATCTATTAAAATAAAGAGATTATGTCTAAGAATATCAGATTGGAAATTAACAAAGCAGTGCAGTTCTTAGCTGCAGGTGCTGTGGAAGCGCTTGAACCTCAGGTGAAAGCCGCACAACAGGCTCTTGAAACCGGAACATGCAGAGGGAATGATTTCCTCGGCTGGCTGCACTTGCCTTCATCCATTACGGCCGAACATTTGGCAGACCTCAAGCAAACAGCCCAGACGCTGCGTGAAAACTGTGATACCATTGTTGTGGCAGGTATCGGTGGCAGTTATCTTGGTGCCCGCGCCGTTATCGAAGCATTAGGCAACAGTTTTGAGTGGTTAACCAACGATGGAAAGAATCCTGTGATACTTTTTGCCGGCAACAACATCGGTGAAGACTATCTATCAGAACTTTGCGCCTACCTTGCCGGACGTAATTTCGGTGTGATCAACATTTCAAAGAGTGGTACGACAACGGAGACCGCACTGGCTTTCCGCCTGCTCAAAAAACAGTGTGAGGAACAGCGTGGCAAGGAAATGGCACGCAAGGTAATTGTAGCTGTTACCGATGCCAGAAAAGGAGCCGCCCGCGTAACAGCTGACAATGAAGGCTACAAAAGTTTTATTATTCCTGACAACGTAGGCGGACGCTTTTCCGTTCTCACGCCCGTGGGGCTGCTGCCCATCGCCTGTGCCGGTTTCGACATTGAAAAACTGGTACTCGGAGCCGTTGACATGGAGAATGCAACAGCTTCAGAAGTTCCGATGAAAGAAAATCCTGCCGCGCTGTATGCCGCCGTTCGCAATGCGCTTTATCTGGCTGGTAAGAAAGTGGAAATTCTGGCTAATTTTCAGCCTAAACTCCATTCAATGAACGAATGGTGGAAGCAACTTTATGGTGAAAGCGAAGGCAAGGACGGAAAAGGCATATTCCCGGCAGCAGTTGACTTTACCACAGACCTTCATTCTATGGGCCAATGGATTCAGGACGGCGAGCGTACTATTTTCGAGACGGTTGTCAGCGTAGAGGAGCCTAAGCATACACTTCTTTTCCCACATGATGAAGATAATCTTGACGGCTTGAATTTCCTGGAAGGCAAGCGTGTGGACGAAGTGAACAAGATGGCAGAGCTCGGCACGCAGCTGGCTCACGTGGATGGTGGGGTTCCCAATTTGCGCGTAGTCATGCCACAACTCGATGAATATTACATCGGACAGCTGATTTACTTCTTTGAGCGTGCCTGCGGTATCAGCGGCCTTGTGCTTGGTGTGAATCCTTTTGACCAACCCGGTGTGGAAGCTTACAAGAAGAACATGTTTGCCCTGCTCGACAAACCGGGCTATGAAGCCGAGAGCAAGGCCATTCGTGAGCGTTTGGAAAAATAAGGGGGTAGCGAAATGACACAGAATGTCATAGATAAATATTTGGAAAAGCACGGCTTCGGGACATTGGCTCCGAAGGCCGTGCTTTTCGATATGGATGGTGTGCTGTTTGACTCTATGCCCAACCATGCCCGCTCTTGGTCGAAAGTTTGTACGGAGTTCGGCTTGGAAATGTCTACTGAGGAAGCTTACATACACGAAGGACGTACAGGCGAAGCCACCATCAATATCCTTGCCCGCCGCCATTGGGGTCGCGAGGCCACTCATGAGGAGATTGAACGCATATATGAAGAAAAATGTCGTTTGTTCAATGCTTGTGCCGAAGCTCCTAAGATGCCTGGTGCCGAGCAGGTTTTGGCACAAGCCAAGGCTGCAGGTTTGCGTCTGCTTGTTGTCACGGGCAGTGGACAGCAGTCGTTGCTCGAACGTTTGGAACTGGGCTATCCGGGGTACTTCACGTTTGAGCGGATTGTTTCAAGCAAGGATGTTGAACATGGCAAACCCTCTCCGGAACCCTATCTGTTGGGGCTGGAACGTGCCGGGGTTAAACCATGGGAGGCCATAGTCGTTGAGAATGCCCCTTTGGGGGTACGATCAGCAGTGGCGGCTCAAATCTTTACCATAGCAGTCAATACCGGCCCATTGCCCGGCGAGGCGCTTGTTTCCGAAGGAGCCGACCTTCTTTTCCCGTCAATGTCGGCTTTGGCCGATGCCGGATTGTTTCGGGAGATCGGTGATGTCTGATGTGGATTCTATGAGGGAAATTATAAAGGCAAGCCTTTTCTTGCTTTTTCTCTTTTCATCGGATTGACGGTTTTAACATTTCTTGCTTTTGCTTCGAAAATGTATTATCTTTGTAATAGCCAAGCGGGACTCTCCACCGGAAAGTCCCGCTTTTTGCGTGTTTTTTGCCTATATTTAAGCGTTTAAGAAGGAGGGGGCGCCTTAAAAATCCCCGTATTGGAATTCAAATTCCAAGTATTCGTGTTAAAATTTCGATACGGACTTTTCCAACTCCAATACTTAGAGTTGGTTTTATAGCTTCTTTAAATGTAACGGAAAGTTAAATATGTTAAATATGAGGAGCCCTTTCAGGTCTTTGAGCGCTGTTGCCTGATAGGATTGTTTTTGATCCTTTTTGTTTCTTCAAAGAACGAACGGGTTGTTTGGCTCATCTTCTCCCTGTGTGTTTTTAGCAGGAGTGACAGACTGAAGCATATCTTGATTTTGCTTTTTCAAGTTGGCAAAACCTTTATTCCTTGTTAAAAGATTATTAAAGCTGGAGTTTTTTTATTTCTCTTGCTTGGAGCAAATGGGAGGAAACCGTACATTTGCACTGTTTTTCATGGTATTAGATTTAAGGTTAGTAAAAGATTGATTGTCGTGAGACAATCTTCTTTTTTTATATACTTGCCTCATCTTGTTTCTTTTTCATGTGTATGGAGGGGAAGATTTGATGAATGGCTTCATTGAGAGAGACATATCGGGTGGAATGTCTGATCTGCTGACATTCTTTTATTGAGGAATTGTGGATTTTCTTATCTTATCCTGTTCAAATGATTCCATGTATGATGAGAAGTCATGTTAAATTCCAGTTATCGGCAGTTTTTTGTATCGGATAGTTTCTTTGTGCGTTTTTTTGTGTTTGCGGTTTACTGAACGTGTTTGTGGAGGTAGTATGAAAAAATAAGGGGACAACCCTTATGGTTGCCCCCTTGTCTGATATTTGTCCGGAGATGGAACCGGATGATTTTAGAACATTTTTTCAGGATAAACGCCTTCTTCACCAAGTTTCTGAAATTTGGCCACAACTTCAGGACGGTCCTCCGGATAGGTAACGCCGAACCACTTCGAAGTGGTGTCGAGCACTTCGCAGGTTGCGGAGCCGTCATTGATGAGTTTGTCTACCATGAGAGGAATGAAAAACTCGCTCTTGAGGTTTTCAATGTTTTTCGGGTCGGAAAGGAATGTCTTGAAGAATTCTTCACTGTGGGCAAAATAATCGGGCGTGAACCCCCAGAAGTTCATGGAAACGGGGGTAGTGTCAGGAATGGCTACCCACTCGCCATTATCGTCGAGGTATTTTACAACACCGTCGAAGCGCTGTATTTTTGTACGTTCAACAACAGAGGTAAGATGCTTGTTCTCATCAGCTTCGCAGACACCGCGGCTTACAGTGCCGCTCTCCGACAGAGTATTGCCTACTCGGAAACCTACCATGGCGTATTTGCCTGTGGAGCCTTCGGGCAGGTTGTTGAGCCACTGGCCCATGACGTTGAAAGCATCGCGGTCGTAGAAATCGTCGCAGTTCAATACGGCAAACGGCTCTTTAATGACATCCTTTCCCATCATGACAGCGTGGTTCGTGCCCCAAGGCTTGGTGCGGTCAGCCGGGCAGGTGAAACCTTCAGGCAGTGCGTCAAGGCTTTGGAATACCAATTCACAGGGAATGTGACCTTCGTATTTTGAAAGAACGATGCGGCGGAAATCTTCTTCAAAGTCTTTGCGGATAACGAAAACGAGTTTGCCAAAACCGGCATTGATGGCATCGTAAATGGAGTAATCCATAATGGTTTCACCGTGAGGGCCAAGGCCATCGAGCTGCTTGAGACCGCCATAACGGCTACCCATACCTGCTGCGAGGAGGAAAAGTGTTGGTTTCATAGGTTTTTAATTTTTATAAGTTATGTCGTTTTTTATGATTTATTGCAAAGTTACAAAGATTTTGCAGGAAGGATAACGAAAAACGTGAAAAGATGAATATTTTGTTACTATTCTTAAAAATCAGCCTCCCAAGAGGTTTTTGACAGCTTCTGCACAGCGTTCCCCGTCAATGGCTGCCGACACGATGCCACCGGCATATCCGGCTCCTTCGCCGCAGGGAAATAGTCCGGAAAGACCGATATGCTGTAGTGAATTATTGTCGCGCACAATACGTACCGGTGCAGAAGTACGCGTTTCCGCAGCTATGACTACGGCTTCATTGGTGAGAAAACCGTGGCTCTTGCGGCCGAACTGGTTGAAGCCGTCAATAAGCCGTCGGGTAACAGCTTGTGGCATCCAGAAGTGGAGCGGGGAGGCTATGAGACCGGGCGAATAGCTGCTGGCGGGAAGGTCTGCGCTCAAGCGGCGGTTCACAAAATCGGCCATACGCTGCGCTGGAGCCGTCTGACGGTATTGTCCTTGCTGCCAGCAGGCTTTTTCTATAGCCTCCTGTAGGTACATGATGCGCAAAGGATTGGACGGTTCTTGAATGTCCTCATGCGTTGCTGCGAAACTTTCGTCACTCATGGCTTCCTTGAGGAAAGGGCCCAGTTCGCCGTCCAAATCTTCGGGACGCGTTTCCACTACCATCCCTGAATTGCTCCATGACGATCCGCGGTTGGACGGACTCATGCCGTTTACTACAATTTGTTGCGGGCCGCTGGCGGCCGGTACAACAATACCTCCCGGACACATGCAGAAACTGTACACGCCGCGTCCGCCGCTTTGTGACACATAGCTGTACTCTGCTGCCGGGAGATAGGACCCGCGTCCTTCGCGGCTGTGGTATTGCAGCTGGTCTATCAAATGGGCTGGATGCTCCAAACGTACTCCTACTGCAATGCCTTTGGCTTCAATGGCTATGCCTGTCTGATGTAAATAACGGTAAACGTCACGTGCGGAATGGCCGGTAGCCAGAATCACCGGTCCTAAGTACTCCTTGCCTGCCGATGTCCTGACGCCTTCTACCTTTTCTTTATTAATTAATAATGCGTCCACACGTGTTTGGAAATGCACCTCTCCTCCGGACCGGCGTATTTGATCACGCATGGCTTCAATGATACGGGGCAACCGGTCTGTGCCGATGTGCGGATGCGCATCGTATAGGATGTCGGTTGATGCACCATGCTGGCAGAACACGCGGAGAATTTTTTCTACGCTGCCGCGTTTTTTTGAGCGCGTATATAGTTTGCCGTCGGAATAGGCCCCTGCTCCGCCTTCGCCAAAGGAATAGTTGCTTTCGCTGTCAACCAGATGTTCCCGTGAAATGCGGGCAATGTCTTTTCGGCGTTCATGCACATCTTTCCCCCGTTCCAGCACAACGGGGCACAACCCGCATTCTATCAGGTGAAGAGCGGCAAAAAGTCCGCCGGGACCGGCTCCTACCACTACGACACGTGGCGCTTCCGACACATCAGGATAGAATATAGGTTCGAAGTAAGCTTGTGGCGCCGGCTCGTTGATGTAAATGTCCATAGTGAGATTGACAAAAACCGTTCGCTGGCGGGCATCAATGCTGCGCTTGCGTATGCGGAAATCCGAAAGTGAGCGGGCATCAATGCCTAATTCGCGCACAATGTAGCGGCGTAATTCGCGGTCTTGTGCCGCTATGCTGGGGTGTACGCGTATGGAGAGCGTTTTCTGCATGTGGAAGTGAAAGTTTTTGAGAAGGATTGGATTATTTGAAGAAGAAACTATCCGAACAAAGCACGTAAGGCTTCTTCGACCCTACTTACAGATACGAGTTCTATTTCCGGATTTTTTATGTCTAGCCCTTTGAGATTCGCTTCGGGAACAACGATGCGGCGGAAACCTAACTTTTGCGCCTCGAAAATACGTTGGGTTATGCGTGTGACAGGGCGTATTTCTCCGCTCAAACCAACTTCTCCCGCCATGCAGACGTTGCGCTCGATGGCTGTGTCTACGTTGCTGGACAACACGGCGGCTATCACAGAAAGATCAATGGCCGGATCAACCACACGGATACCGCCGGCAATGTTGAGAAATACATCCTTTTGCGCCAGCTTGAATCCCACACGTTTTTCAAGTACGGCCAATAGCATGTTGAGGCGGCGTAAGTCGAAGCCTGTGGCCGAACGTTGAGGCGTGCCGTAGGCTGCTGTCGACACCAATGCCTGTGTTTCAATGAGGAATGGTCTTACACCTTCGATGGCTGCAGCGATGGCCACGCCGCTTAATTCGTCTCTGCCTTGTGTCAGGAGTAATTCTGACGGATTCTCCACAGGGCGCAGTCCATCGGCCCGCATTTCGTAAATACCTAGTTCCGATGTAGACCCAAAGCGGTTTTTTATACTGCGCAATATCCGATAAAAATAATGTCGGTCGCCTTCGAACTGCAACACGGTGTCGACAATGTGTTCCAATACTTTTGGGCCGGCAATGCTGCCTTCCTTGGTAATATGACCTATAAGGACAACAGGGACACCGCTTTCCTTGGCGTATTTAAGTAAGGCGGCGGCGCATTCCCGTATTTGTGTGACTGAGCCGGGAGAGGAGTCTACGTTTTCTGACGCTATGGTTTGAATGGAGTCAATGACCACCATGTCCGGCCGGATGTTCTTGATGTGCGTGAATACGTGTTCCAGGCGCGTTTCGCAAAGCAACAGGCAGTCGGACGGGCGTTGTGACAACCGGTCGGCCCGCAATTTGATTTGTTTTTCGCTTTCTTCGCCGCTTACGTAGAGCAGGCGGCGGTCGGACATGTTCAATACAGTTTGCAAAAGAAGAGTTGATTTGCCGATGCCGGGTTCGCCTCCCAGAAGAGTGAGCGACCCGGGTACGATGCCACCGCCCATCACGCGGTCGAGTTCCGCGTCATGCGTGCTGTAACGCGGTTCTTCTTCAGCCGATACGCCGGACAGCGGGACTGGAGTGGCCTCCCGCCGTTCCAGTCCCGCCAGTACTTTTCCTGCACGTCCTGCCGCGGCGGCGGAGGCCGGACGTATGGTCATCTCTTTAAACGTGTTCCATTCGCCGCAAGCGGGGCATCGGCCTACCCATTTGGCGGCTTCCTGCCCGCAGTTGCTGCACACGTATACGGTCTTTTCCTTTGCCATGTGCGATTGTTATGACAGTTCGTTCAGTTCTTTTTTCAGGCAGAGCAACTCTGTGCGTACAGTCCGCAAGCGTTCTATAACCTCTACGGTCTGTACAGTTCCCTCCTTGTTCTTTTTCAAGAGTTCGCGGGCTGCGGCAATTTTGAGGCCGCGTACTTTCACCAGATTGTGAACCAGGCGTACCTGTTCTATGTCGTCTTGTGTGTAACGGCGCATTTTTCCTCCTGTTTTCTTGGGAGAAATTTGTGAGAACTCTTTTTCCCAATAGCGGAGTGTGGTTTCGTTGATGTCGAACATTTCCGCCACTTCGCCGATGGAGTAGAATTGTTTGCTGTAGTTGTTCAGATTAAGCGCCATAGACCTTCACATTGATTAGTCGTTTACATAAATATTCTCTATCTCTACAACGTAAACCGTATGGAGTGTTCCTCCGGGTTGGTCGTTGTACCAGCGTTCGAATAAAGTCTTGTCAAGAAAGTCTTCGGCATTGAACTTTCCGCGGTAGAGTTTTCGCCCTTCCAAGGTGAGACGGGCTTGTGAAAAGGTCACGTTGCCGGTTTCCGTGGCAACGGGGGACAGGCCGGTTTCTTTTGCCTTGTTGCAGTCACGCCCTGATTTTGTTCCGCAGAAGTTAAGGATTTCCCGGTTCTCGTTGCCAAGAAAAGCGAGGGTGAGGCGTTCGTTGTTTTCAACAAACTCATGTGTGTAGCGTTCAGGACGTATGAAGACGAAAGCTACGGCTTTATTCCACAGGTATCCCACTCCGCCCCAGGAGGCTGTCATTGTGTTGAATTTATCGGGAGTTCCGGCTGTTACCAGCATCCATTCCTTGCCTATGGCTTTTATCACGTCTTCCTTGCCCAGACGGGCTATGTCTGCTTTTTTCATAAAGAATATCAGTTATGTTTTGGGTGATAAGTTAGTGAGCAAAGTTACAATTTTATCCCGCTCATGCCAAAAAAACGGATGTCTTTCCGCCGTTTGGCAGAAGGACATCCGCTTTTCTTCTTTGTAGTTTGTTAATTACCTAATCAGGCTTCAGCTTGGGGAAGTACCGAAACAACGCTGCGGTCACGGTTGCCACGCTTGAAAGTAACTACGCCGTCAGTGAGGGCATAGAGTGTGTGGTCGCTGCCCATACCGACATTTTTGCCGGGATAGTGTACAGTACCGCGCTGGCGAACGATGATGTTTCCGGCGATGCAAGTCTGACCGCCCCAAATCTTAACGCCTAATCTTTGTGAAGCCGACTCACGGCCGTTCTTAGAACTACCTACACCTTTTTTGTGTGCCATTTTCTTCTACGTTTTTAGGAGTTAAGCAATAACTTGTTTGATTGTCAGTTCAGTGAACTGGTGACGATAACCGTTGAGTTTGCGGTGGCCTTTGCGACGCTTTTTGTGGAAAATGAGCACCTTTTCGCCTTTTACGAGCGGAGAGATGACTTCGCAAACCACTTTGGCTCCTTCTACTACGGGAGCGCCCACGGTGATGTTACCTTCGTTGTCTACCAACAATACTTTCTCAAATTCAACAGTCTGGCCGCCTTCAGCTGCCGGCATGTGGTTGACGAAGAGCTTTTTGCCTTCCTCAGCCTTGAACTGCTGACCGTTAATCTCTACGATTGCGTACATTTTAAAATTGTATAAACGGTTTTTTCCGGGAGGCGTACCGCATCCGCGGTCGCTTCTTTGGCCTCATCGGACTCTAAACGGCTGCAAAATTACAACTTATTTTTAAAAATCCGACATGCGGGCTGTTATTTTTTTCTGACTAGAAGGCTTAAATTTTCCGTTTCACAATGGCTTCGGCCCGTTCGAGCGCCACATTGATGTTGGGGCAGATGTGGTCTTTTCCCAAAAGCCGGTCGAACCCGTTGTGTTCCAGTACGGCATAGACGTTAGGCATTACGCCTGAAAGGACGATGTGTGTGCCTTCGCGATGGCTCATTTCGCAGAGGTTCTGAAGGTTGTGTATGCCGGTGGAGTCGATGAACGGCACACGGCGCATGCGGATGACACGTACTTTGGGGTGGTTGTCCATCGCAGCCATGAGTTCCTCAAACTTGTTGGCTATTCCGAAGAAGTAAGGGCCGTTGATTTCATAGACCTCTACTCCGGCCGGTATGACGAGATGTTCTTCGTGAACTTCGGCATCTGTCTCTTCGTTGGGGTCTATTTCATCGGCTATCACCTTGATTTGCGTTGTCTCGGCCATGCGCTTCATGAAGAGCAGGCAGGCAATGAGGAGCCCTACCTCAATGGCCACCGTCAGGTCGAAGATGACTGTGAGGAAGAAGGTGATGAGCAGTACCGCAATGTCGCTTTTGGGATTTTTCATCAGCTGGGCAAAGGTGCGCCATCCGCTCATGTTGTATGAAACGACAACCAGTACGCCGGCCAGACAGGCCATGGGGATATAGGCGGCCAGCGGCATGAGTGCGATGAAGATGACCAGCAGCACCAGAGCGTGTATGATGCCCGCTACGGGGGTGCGGCCACCGTTGTTGATGTTTGTCATGGTGCGGGCAATGGCTCCGGTACAGGGAATGCCTCCGAAAAGCGGTGTGCAAAGATTGGCCACGCCTTGTCCGATAAGTTCCTGATTGGAATTATGGTGGTCGCCGCACACACCGTCGGCGACAGTGGCCGATAGAAGCGACTCAATGGCACCGAGTACGGCTATGACCATTGCCGTGGGGAGGAGCGAGCGGATGTCGTCCCACGTGAGATGCGGCACTTCAATGGAAGGAATGACCGCTTTTATCTCACCAAACGAGTCGCCTATAGTCGTGATCTTATAATCCGTGTAGGTGTTGAGGAAATAAACGCCGAGAGTCATTATGACGATGGCCACCAGCGAACCGGGTATTTTGCGCGATACTTTCGGCGTGAGGGCGATTATGGCGATACTGGCCAGTCCCACCAGTGTGGTGAGCCAGTCGGCTGTGTCGAAGTGGCGGAAATAAACCACCCATTTCGAAATGAAATCGCCGGGTATCTTTCCGGTGATGCTCAGTCCGAAGAGATCTTTGATTTGCGTGGTGAATATCGTCAGGGCTATACCGCTGGTGAATCCCACCACGATGGGATAGGGGATGAACTTGATGATAGTGCCCAGCCTGAACACGCCTAATAATATGAGGAACAGGCCGGCCATCATCGTAGCTACCAGAAGTCCTGAAAGACCGAGTGCGGGGTTGTTGACAATTCCGAATATGATGACGATGAATGCGCCGGTGGGGCCGCCGATCTGTACGCGCGATCCGCCAAGCGCCGATACGATAAAACCGCCGATGATTGCCGTAAGGATACCCTGCGAGGGGGATACGCCTGAGGCGATACCGAAGGCTATGGCCAGCGGCAGAGCCACGATGCCTACGATGAGGCCGGCCATGGTGTCGGCGGCCAGTTTCTCACGTGAGTAATGGCGCAACTCCGAGAAGAGCCGTGGTTTGAAATGAATACCTTTCATGTTTTTATTTTAGTAAATTGTTACGTATTTTTAGAAATAGACTGCAAAGATACACACTTTTTAGCAAAAGGCAAAAGTAAACGGCCGGATGAAGCTGTGAGGCCGGTTCGGGTTTTGTGAAGCAAAAAGAGCAGCGCGCCATTTTAACATAATTTGCTTTTGGGCGGAAAATGTTGTATCTTTGTAACAGCGGAGCGGGACTTTCTCATGAAAAGTCCCGCTTTTTCAGTGTTTTTCAGGTGGTTTCGAGTCGTTTTTTGCCATGTTGTTTCTTGAAACTCCCCGTATTGCAATTTAAAATGCAAGTATTCGTGTTAAAATTTCGATACGGACTTTTTTATCTCTAAGT